>CAZWZZ010001055.1:0-2525 GCA_964638395.1 uncultured Caldilineaceae bacterium | reverse complement strand
GCCATCCTGGGCTGTCCGACCCGCTGGTTGGTTGATGTCGGCCTCACTCAGCAGCAGACGGTCAATGCTGCGAGCGGGCGGATCACTTACACCGTGACGTTCAGCAATAGTGGGGTCCAGACTGCCCCGGATCTGCTGATCGAACATACCCTACCCGCCGGGCTGACGGATGTCCGGTTCGCTACGTCGGATAGCCAAATGACTTTGAGTCAAACCGCCGCATTGACTTACCAATGGCACGTACCGAGCTTGCCGGTCAATGAGCGGGAGGTTATTACGCTGGCGGGGCGGATTGTCGGTGGCCAACCGCTGACCCATCTGGTGACCATTACCGCTCCGACGTCGGTCGACTCTAACCCGCATAATAATTGGAGCCGGATTACTGTTGAGCCATTACCTTTTGCCGTCGCCGCCATCCAGCCACAACCTAACTATCTACTGTACTCCAACGAGCCTATCATCGCCACCTTCACCCGTCCGGTTGACCACAGCCTCATCACTACCCGCACCTTCACCATCCGGGGGGCACAAACCGGCGTTTACGAGGGTCTCTACGACAGTAATGGGAGTCTCGATTCGGCTATTTTCAAAGCTGCCCCTGATTTTAAGGCGGGCGAAGAGATTACCGTCAATTTGAGCCGAGCCATTAAAGCGCCGGACGGAGTCGCTGCCGCGCCCTACGCCTGGCAATTTCGGGCGGCTGTCAGCGGCGGTAGCGGTCACTTTAGCAACAGTGGTCAAGGTCTGGGCGAGTTTAGAAGTTTCGATGCGGCGCTGGGCGATCTGGATGATGATGGCGACCTGGATGCTTTTGTGGTCAATGCCGGTGATTTAGGACCGGGCAGCGGTCAGCCCAACCAGGTGTGGCTCAATGGGGCCGGGACTGGCGAGCTAGGCAGCTTTAGCCTGAACCAAAGTTTAGGTGACGAGGTCAGCACCGGGCTGGCCCTGGGTGATCTGGATGATGACGGAGATTTGGATGCTTTCGTCACCAACTGGAAGCAAAAGAACCAAATCTGGCTGAACGGGCAGGGGGCTGACCCACCCGGTATGTTCAGCCTCAGTACCGACGACGGTCTGTTAGGTGAGGCGGCCAGCCGGGCCGTTGCGTTGGCCGATTTGAATGGGGATGGGCATCTGGATGCGTTTGTGGTCAATGAAGGGGGCGCTAATACGGTGTGGTTCAATGATGGCAGCGGTGCTGCCCGCTTTGTCGCCGGGCCGTCGCTGCCGACAACAACGCAGAGTTGGGATGTGGCCCTCGGCGATGTCAACGGGGATGGCGCGTTAGATGCTTTTGTGGTCAACAAAGAGCAGCCGAATGAACTGTGGCTCAATGATGGGGCGGGCAACTTTGATTTGGCCCAAACTATGGATAGCGACAATGACCGCAGCCGGGCCGTGGTGTTGGGTGATCTGGATAGGGATGGGGACCTGGATGCAGTAGTCGGCAACGGCTATCGGCTTGGTCAGGACAATGAGGTTTGGCTCAACGGTGCCGGTGGCAATCAGTCGGGAACTTTCAGTCTGGCGCAAAGTATGACGGCCAATAACACCTGGAATCTGGCTCTGGGCGATGTCGATGGGGATGGCGACCTTGATCTGTTGGTTGGAAATTTGGATGCCAATGAAGTGTGGTTGAATGACGGTGCCGGTTTTTTACAAAACAGCGGTCAGAGTCCGGGCAGCGCGGCCAGCTTTGCGGTCGATCTGGGGGACGTGGATTTGGATGGCGATTTGGATGCTTTTGTCAGCGCCTTTTTGGTTAATGAGGCTAATCAAGTCTGGCTGAATTCCCAGATAAATGAATTTTTAAACAGAGCAATTTACCTGCCGCTTATTCTCAATCTTACACCGGCCATACCGGAAACGGATATGTATATCACCAGCATCGACACGAATGGGATAGATTATGTTTATATAATGGACCCGACATCCAGAATTTTGTTGGGAGGGTGTGGTCGGGATGACAATGTACCGATTATCGGCAACAATATCACTGAGTTTTGCGCGAGCTTTACCCCTCTAAAAGATACTGAGTATCTCCTCGGCGTTAAAACGATCAAATGTGGTTATGCGGAAAGGAAATTTTTCGAGGCTGTCGGTTTACCTATCATCCGTAGCGTAACTTGCTAGAAATCCTAAAATAGCAACAAAGATGAATGTCAGTGGAAGAACTGGTCGGTAAAAAATTAGGGTCGTATCAGATAAAATTCAAAATAGGTCAGGGCGGTATGGCTACTGTTTACAAAGCATACCAGGCCAGCCTGGATCGCTCGGTGGCGATCAAGGTTCTCTCTCCGGCGTTGGCCGCCAGCGACCCCGATTTTACCAAACGATTTCAGCGAGAGGCGCTGGCCATTGCCCGGCTCAATCATCCCTACATCTTGCCCGTCTACGATGTGGGGGTCGAGCGGGATTATCGCTTCATTGTGATGCGTTACGTGGATAGCGGGCGAACGCTGGCCCGTGTTATGCGCCAACCCTTGTCCCAGACGGCATGTCTCACCGTCATCGAGCAGATC
>CAZWZZ010001054.1:0-2526 GCA_964638395.1 uncultured Caldilineaceae bacterium | reverse complement strand
GTTAAAATGCGCCGCCGTTCGGCGTAGGTCACCTCCCGCTGCTGGTTGATGACATCATCATATTTGAGCAGATGTTTCCGAATGTCGAAGTTGTGCCCCTCCACTTTCGTCTGGGCATTCTCAATCGACTTGCTGACGATACCGGCCTCAATCGGGATGTCATCCTCCACACCAAAACGCTCCATCAGATTAGCCACGTTTTGACCGCCAAAGCGGCGCATCAAATCATCCTGCAAGGATACATAGAACCGGCTGGAGCCGGGGTCCCCCTGTCGTCCGGCCCGGCCCCGCAACTGGTTATCAATCCGGCGAGCATCGTGCCGCTCCGTGCCGATGACGTGCAACCCGCCCAACTCCTTGACTTTGGCGCGACCCTCATCCGTCACCGCTTTCCACTTGGCCAGGGTCTTATCCCACAACTGCGGCTCTACCTCGGTCAGGTCGATACCCTGCTTCCGTAATTCATCACGGGCCAAGCCCTCCGGGTTGCCGCCCAACAGAATATCCACCCCCCGACCGGCCATGTTCGTGGCAATGGTCACGGAGCCAGGTCGCCCGGCCTGGGTAATGATGGTCGCCTCACGCTCGTGCTGCTTGGCGTTTAGAACTTCGTACTTGACCCCTTGCCGCTTCAACAAATTCGCCAAATATTCGGATGTTTCGATGGCAATCGTGCCCACCAACACCGGCTGCCCCCGTTCTTGAAGCTCCTTGATTTCCTCCGCAATGGCATCGAATTTGGCTTTTGGATTTTTGTAAATGACATCCGGGTAGTCAACCCGTTTGTAATACAGCTTATCAATTTCGGGATCATAATAGGTGATGATCTCGACGCCATCCTCTTTCCGGGTTTTTTTATCATAATCCCCTTGCAGAGCGCGGTACTCGACGTTGGTGGGTAGCACCGTCACCTCAAGTTTGTAAATCGAGTTAAATTCCTCCGACTCTGTCTCGGCGGTCCCGGTCATCCCGGCCAGCTTGTTGTACATTCGGAAGAAATTCTGGAAGGTGACGGTGGCCCAGGTGAAGCTCTCGTTGCGAACATTGACGCCCTCTTTGGCTTCGATGGCCTGGTGTAGCCCCTCGCTGTAGCGCCGGCCATGCATCAAGCGCCCGGTGAACTCATCGACGATAATCACCTCGCCCTCCTGGACGACGTAATCGACATCCCGTTTGAAAAGAACCTCGGCTCGCAACGCATTGTCGAGGTAGGGCGTCATCGCCGCGCTCTCACCTTCGTACAGGTTCTCAACACCCAAAGCCCGCTCGACCTTCTCAACGCCTTGCTCGGTTAGATAGACAATGCGGGATTTTTCATCAACCACATAATCCCCATCCGGCTCCATTTCTTCATTATCAACACTCTCATCACTGCTACGGCGTAGCCGATTACCGCCGACCAACTGAGCAAATTTTTGGTACAGTTCGCTGCTCTCTTCCGCCTGGCCGGAAATAATCAGCGGCGTCCGGGCCTCGTCGATGAGGATGTTATCCACCTCGTCGATGATGGCATAATGCAGTTCCCGTTGGGTCATCCGATCCGGGTCGGGAACCATATTGTCCCGGAGATAATCAAAGCCATACTCGTTGTTCGTGCCGTAGGTGATGTCGCAATGGTAAGCCTCGCGGCGGGTGATGGGCCGCAGGTGTTGGTAACGGTCATCATCGCTTTGATAGTCGGGGTCGAATTGGAAGGAGGCGTTATCAACCCCGCCCCCCCCGGCATTTTGAATGACGGCGATGCTCAAGCCCAGGAAATCATAAACCGGTCCCATCCATTGACAGTCCCGCTTGGCCAGGTAATCGTTCACCGTAATGACATGCGTCCCCCGGCCAACGAGGGCGTTCAGCGCCACGGCGGTCGTGCCGACCAACGTCTTCCCTTCCCCCGTCCGCATCTCCACCACTTTGCCCTGGTGAATTAGAGCGCCGCCCACGATTTGGACATCGTAATGGCGCAGGCCGATGGTGCGCTTGCTGGCCTCCCGCACGGCGGCGAAAACCGGGGCCTGAATCTCTTCCATCAACGACTCTTCCAGCTTGAGCAACTGCTTTTCGGCCTGGTCAAGCTGAACCTGTAGCCGCTGTCGCTCCTGGCGTCTGGCTTCAGTCGTCTGCTGCCGCAGGGTTTCCATTTCCGACCGGGCTTCCTGCGTTTCCTCGGCAATCTGTCGCCGGTAATCGGCCATCATCTGCCGCAATTCGTCATCACTCTTGCGCTCCATGTCCGCTTCGAGCGCATTGACCTCGTCAGCCAAAGGGGTGAATTTTTTTATTTCCTTCTGATGAGGATCTCCAAAAACAGCTTTTACGAGACTCTTGAACATGTCTATCTCAACTCCTCAACTCAAAATGAAGTTAAATCAGCGTTTGGGGTTACAGAACCACATATTTTTTGCGTAAATTACATCTTATCCCAGACAGCTTAATATTGGATGATAACCCTCTCAATTACTCTTAAAGAGGGCCTTACTGATTGATTGTACCACAACCTTCGATCTTGCCCAAGAAAACAAGAAGGTTGAT
>CAZWZZ010001053.1:0-2538 GCA_964638395.1 uncultured Caldilineaceae bacterium | reverse complement strand
CTTTTGTGGGGTAGCGACCGCATCCCAATGCGGGAGCGGGCATAAGGATGCCCTCCCCACAAAAAAATCTCAGAGAACCCTTTCTTAAATTCTTGCAATTCTTGAATTCTTGCATACCCCCCCTTTTACGATTCCCTTTTAAAAAAAGAGAGACCATAAAACGTCTCTCTTTAAAAATACCTCCCCTAATCCTAGCCTATTAATACATTTAACAGCCCGGCTCCTTGAGGTCTATGGCTTCAAGACTGACGCCGTGAACCGAGATAATTTTTCTGCCGAGTCACGTCACGACTCAGTTTAAGAAATCGGCAAACGGTATCTGTCAAGCAGCGTTTTTAGGGGATCACCCGACTGTGATTGTCAATTCCAACGGGCACAACCCCGGCGAACGGGGTGACAGGAAAATGTTAATGACCGGTGGCGCTGGTCACAGTTCTCATTGTTGTCCACATCGTTTATCTCCTCATTGATTGCCCCCACTAAAAAGGGGGGGTATGCAAGAATTCAAGAATTGCAAGAATTTCCAGAATTTTCCGAATTTTCCGAATTTTCTTTATCCTCCGCTGCTAACCGGTAACGCTTAACGAGACGGCCCCCCCATATTCGCCCGGTGGCGGTGAGCAGGCCGGTTTTGACTAAATCATCGGCGGTCTGTTCGATTTGAGACGTTGAATAGTTGCGTATGTAGGGGCGCATTTCAGCGGCGGTGGGATTGTTCCGCCGCCGCACTGTGTCCAGAACACGATCCTCCAGCTCCGCTTCTAACGACTGACCATACCCTTGCTCTTTGATCTGCCTGTAGATGCGGTGTAGCGACGCCCGCCACGTTTCGGCAATCATCTGTGCCCTGACCCAATGTTTAACAGCCAGTTGCTCTTCTCCGGCCAGCGAGGCGAACAGGACCGCGATGCGGATGGCCTTATGGGACAACCGGATGTAAGAAGGCTCTAAATCTTCCGGGACCTCATCCAGCATATCCAACAAAGCCAGGTTATATTCACGCATCATGTCCTTCACCGCTCCTTCGACCATATAGTTCGTTATCGGGGCGGGGGCCGTCAGCCGGAGCTGGGTCGGGCCGGGGAGAAAGCTCCCATTTTGAGTCTGTTGGACTTCATCGACCTGGGGTAACCCCAACCGCCGGTGCCACGCCTGCAAGGGGGCGACCAGGTCATCCGGGATGCTGAATAGTCCATCGGGATGAAAAGTCCGGCTCAAATCATCAGGCGGGGGGACGACAAAACCAAAGCGAGCCAAAAAGCCGTCACTCCAGATTTGAGCGCCTTTTTTGGCCACCCGGCGTAGGTCGGACGGGGTCAGGTTAGCGATCATAGTCAGATAGGGCCGATCCACAGTTTCTTCGCCCCGCGTTTGGGTCATGTTTTCATATTCGAGGGGACAGTCGTGAAGCTCCCGCAATAGGCTCCGAAAATCGGCCATATAGCCGGTGGATTGGGTCATAGCGACGATACCGTTGCCAAACTCCTCATAAAACCAGCCCCGCTGGGCGGCGAAGCCAAATTTTAACCGTAAGATTTCTTGTCTTTCTGGCTCCTGCGTATCGTAATTTTCAGGCGTTTTTCTAACGAGATAAGAGATAAACGCCTGGGGTGTCATCCGTTTCGGGGTCCGTAGCCATTTAAGGCCGGCCTGACGCAGCACGTCCAACGCCAGGCGGGTGGCCCCGGACTTGGTGAAGCGGCTAGATTTACCGGCCAGCATCATATACAGATTGGTATGGTAGGGATAGGCCAGATGAAAGCTGATCCGCCGGGCAGCGATGGTCGATAGCAGCCACAATCCACACGCCTCATGATAACCGATATAGCTGCGGGGACTCCAATAGTTGCAAAACTTCATATACTCGTCCAGCCAGGGAGCCGCTCCCGCCGCCAGAGCCGGGTCGGGCTGCACGTGGGCCGGGAGGTCGGGCCAATCTTGGACCTCCTCCTCCTCATCATCGTCGATCACAGCCGGAACCGCCGCCTCCGGGCGATAGGTACTCAACAGCCGGGACAGTTCCCCCCGGTGAAACGTATCGAGCGATTGAAAGACCTGTAGCCTCTCGTCGGGCGGCGTCCCGGCCAGGGCCTCGACCGTCTCGGCCCACTCCCCAAAATCGTGGCCGTTGGCCGTCCATTCCTGACCGGCCAGCAAACTTTTTATGGTTTCGTATAGCAACTGTTCGTTATTTATCTGGTTCGACATCCTTCTATCTCCTCATCATCTGGTTATACGGTTCTGCTCACGCCTCCAAATTTACTGTAGGCAGGGCATCCCTATGCCCATCCGCAACGGCATGGGGATGCCGTTGCTACCTAAATTTGGATCCACTCATCTGCTCATAAACCCGGTGTAACGACACCCGCCAACTCTCGGCCATCTGCTGCCCTCTGGCCCAGTGGGTGATGCCCACCTCGGCTTCCCCCTCGACGGAGGCCAGCAGGACGGCCACGCGGAGGGCCTTCTCCGGCAGACGCAGGTAGCTGGGGATCAAATCCTCCGGGAGCGCCTGCCGGGCTATCTCCAGCAGCGCCC
>CAZWZZ010001052.1:1834-2547 GCA_964638395.1 uncultured Caldilineaceae bacterium | reverse complement strand
GCTTACGTTTCACGTTTTGCGTTTTACGGGGTGTGGCAATTCAATGCCTCGCTCGCTACAAGGTCGAGAAAGGACACAATCATGAGCGTCATCTGGAACAAAGTGTGGTCCGATTTGTGGCATCACAAAATAAGAACCCTGCTGGCCATCCTCAGCATCGCCGCCGGGGTGTTCGCCCTGGGCGCGATTTTCGGGATGATTGACCAACTGATCCCCAACCTGAACCGCGTCCACGCCACCATCGGCCCGGCTAACCTGACGATGTTCCTGGATGACCGCATCGACCAACAGACCGCCGACCGGCTGGCCAAAATCGACGGCGTGGCCGAGATCGAACTCCAAAATGAGCTACCCATTCGCTACCGGTTCGACACCGCCGACGAGTGGCAGCCCGGCTTCGTGGTCATGCGGGCCGATTACGAGGATCAAACGCTGAACCGGCTGGAACTCAAAGCGGGCGAGTGGCCCCATCGGGATAACACCGGCATCGACATCCGGGCCTTCGATTATTTCGGCCTGGAATTTGGCGATGAGGTCATCTTTGAGCTGGACGGCAGCGACCGGGCCTTGCCCATCACCGGGCGTATCCGCCACCATTTTATGACCTCGCCCGACTTTGGGGATGATCCTCGCTTTTTCGTCGATGCTCAGGGCTTGGAGCGGTTCGGCATCCCCGATGGCGAGTTTAACCAACTGCTGGTTCAGGTGCAGCC
>CAZWZZ010001052.1:0-1824 GCA_964638395.1 uncultured Caldilineaceae bacterium | reverse complement strand
GCCCTACAGCGACGACTTCGCCCGCGAGGTGGCCTCGGAGGTCAAAGAGCGCCTCAGCAAAGAGGGGGTCGGCGTCGGCGTCACCTTCTACACCAAGCCGGATGAGCATTGGGCCAAGCATTTCTTCGATGGCTTGAACCTGATTTTGCAACTGCTGGCCGTGGTCTCCCTCTTTATGAGCGTCATCCTGGTTTACAACACCCTGTCCGCCCTCATCACCGAGCAGACCCACCAGATCGGCGTCATCAAAGCCCTCGGCGGCCAAACCGGAACCATCATCAAAGTTTATCTGACCGGCGTCATCCTCTATGGGGCGCTGGCCCTGTTCATCGCCCTGCCGCTGGGCGCTTACGTCTCTTTTAGTGCGGCCCGCTACTTCCTAAACATCTTCAACATCGACCACACCCACCTCGACCTCTCGACCCGGACCCTGCTCATCCAAATCGGGGCGGCGTTGGGCGTGCCGGTGCTGGCCGCGCTAATTCCCATCCTCGGCGGGGCGTTGATTACTGTCCGGGAAGCCATCGCCAGCTACGGCCTCGGCGGCCACTTCGGCAGCAGCGCCTTCGACCAATGGATAGAGCGGCTGGGGCGACGCTTTCTGTCCGCGCCCAACGCGATGGCCTTGAGCAATATGTTCCGTCGCAAGGGGCGGCTGGGCTTGACCCAACTGGTGCTGATTACCGCCGGGACGCTTTTCCTGATGGTGATGACCCTCTCCCACTCCATCACCCTGACCGTCGATAATGAGTTGGGCCGCCGGGGGTATCAAGCGCTGCTGCTTTTTGAGGATAACCAGCGCCTCGACCGGGTGGAGCAGATGGCCGCAAGCCTGAAGGAAGTCGAGCAGGCCGAACTCCGTTTCAGCGAACCGGCCTCGCTGCTGAAGGCCGGGCAGCGGACCACCGAGGCGGGCGTCGGCGGGCGCTTGATCGGCGTGCCGGAAGGGAGCCGGATGTTTGTGCCGCGCATCGTGGCCGGCCGTTGGCTCAGGGCGGGAGATGGGCCGGTGGTGGTCATCAACGAGGAGACGGCCCAAGAGAACGACATCAACATCGGCGACACCGTCACCCTCGACCTGGCCGATTTGGGGGATGACCAATGGCAGGTGATCGGCTTTTATCGCCAGGTGGCCGTCGTGCCGGTTCCCGATAACATCTACGCCCCGCAGGAAACGATTTTCGACGTGACCACCAAGCACAACGTCGGGCGGGAGCTGCTGTTGACGCTCAACACCCCCGGCCCGGCCTATGCCGACGCCGTGACCGCCCACCTCAAGGAGACCTTCGAGGCCCGCAGTTGGGATGTGGATGATACCCAAACGTTGTATGAGGATCAGGCGTTCTTCGACAACTTCTTCGCCCAATACATTCCGATGTTGCTGGCCCTGGCCGTGATTATGGCCATCGTCGGCGGCATCGGCCTGACCGGGGCGCTGTCGATCAGCGTCGCCGAGCGGACCAAAGAGATTGGCGTCCTGCGGGCTATCGGGGCCAAGACGCCGGTGATTATGGGTATGCTCATTCTGGAAGGGGTGCTGCAAGGAGTGATTAGCTGGCTGGCCGCCGTGCCGTTGTCCTTCCTGTTCGGCGGGCCGCTGTCGGTGCTGATGGGGGATGCGATGTTCGACATCGCTCTCGATTACCAATATGATGTCCAGGCGATGTTCGTCTGGCTGGCGCTGGTCATCATCATCGCTGCCCTGGCCTCGGTTATGCCCGCCCGCAGCGCGACGACGATTAGTGTGCGGGAGAGTTTGGCGTATGCTTAGGACCGTGAATTAAATAACTTCCGCATTTGAATTTGGGTAATTGGTAAATAGTA
>CAZWZZ010001051.1:0-2549 GCA_964638395.1 uncultured Caldilineaceae bacterium | reverse complement strand
TGGAGTCCTACCGGCCCCAGATCGAGCAGGCGTTGCCGACGTTCACCGTGAAGCCTGTCGCGCCGGTCGAGCAGAAGGTGGGGGCCAATGTCTAACGAAATAATCCAGGGGCCGCATCAGGGACAAAAAGTTTACACCGGCGGCCGGCCATTGGCGGAGGCCAACGGCGCGATGATTCTGGTTCATGGACGGGGGGCGACCGCGCCCAGCATCTTGGAACTGGCCGACCTGCTGCCCCATCCCGACCTGGCCTACCTGGCGCCGCAGGCCAGCAACAACACCTGGTATCCCTACAGCTTTTTGTCGCCGCTCGGCCAGAATGAGCCGGGGCTCTCCTCCGGGTTGCAAGCCCTGGCCGATCTCGTCGCCCGGATCGAGGCAGTCGGCATCCCCGCCGAGAAAATCATCCTCGGCGGCTTCTCGCAGGGGGCCTGCCTGGCCTCGGAGTTCGTGGCCCGCAACGCCCGGCGGTACGGCGGCTTGCTGGTCTTCAGCGGCGGGGTCATCGGCCCGCCGGGCACGCCCCGCGACTACGACGGCTCGCTCGACGGCACGCCGGTTTTCCTGGGCTGTAGCGACAGCGACTTCCACATCCCCGTCGAGCGGGTCCACGAGACGACGGTGGTCTTCGAGGAACTGGGAGCCGACGTCACCGAGAAGATTTATCCGAGAATGGGCCACACCATCATTCAGGATGAGATCGACCAGGCCCAGAAGATTGTCGAGGTTTTGTTTTGAAGCGCAGTTTATGTTGAGCAAAACTACAACGAATGAAGAAATAAACGGATGAGCCTTAAAAAATCCGTTGTTTTCTAAATTCGTTGTAGTGTTTTTTATACAAGGAGACAACAATGAAAAAGATCCAAACGCAAGGGGGGCGTCATATCACCCTGATCGGGGCCAACCGGCAAGTGACGATTGATTTTTGGGAAGGCGTGCTGGGCATGCCTTTTGTTTTCGAACAGCCCAACCTGGACCGGGCGGAGGAGGGGCATCTCTATTTTGATCCGGGAGATGGGCGGTTGATTACAAAAACGCTTACCAAGGATAAGGAAAAATAACGACGATGATTAAAACAATCCTGCTTGTCTTGTTGGGGGTGTTTTTCATCCTCAACGGCGTCAACCACTTCTTCAACACCGACGTTTTGGCCGAGTATGCCCACAAACGGGGCATTCCCATCATTTCCCCTAAACTGGCCGTCTATCTGAGCGGGGTGCTGCTGCTCTTTGGCGGCTTGAGCCTGATGACCGGCTTTTTCAAGCTCTACGGCATCATCGCCCTCTCAATCTTCCTGGTGATGGCCGCCTTTATGATCCACCAATTCTGGCGAGAAACAACTCGTAACGGGTGGATGATGGAGGCCATGCACTTCTCCAAGAATATGGCTATTTTGACCGAATTGGTTTACATCGCCGTCGGCTAAATCCTTGACAGTCACTCCATTCTATGTTAGCATATTTAAGCTTTTGTTAACATTCAGATTTTCTTTCATTCTTCCGAACGCCCCGGAGGCAACATTCCTATGAAAAATATTCTCGTCACCGGCGGAGCGGGCTTCATCGGTTCAAACTTCGTGCAGATGATGCTCGACCGCTATGATGATCTCACGATTGTGGTCTATGACAAAATGACCTACGCTGGGAATCTCGATAATCTGGCCCCGGTCGCCGACAATCCCCGCTTCCATTTCACGCAGGCGGATATCTGCGACGCTGACAGCGTCGATCAGGTGATGCAGCAGCAGGACATCGACACGATTGTCAACTTCGCCGCCGAGACCCACGTGGACCGTTCGCTGACGGAGCCGGGCGGCTTTATTCAGACCGATGTCTACGGCACCTATGTGTTGCTCGAAGCGGCTAAAAAATACCAGATCGAGCGGTATCACCAGATCAGCACCGACGAAGTGTACGGTCAGGTGATGGAAGGCCGTTCTCTGGAGAGCGACCCGCTTGCCCCCCGCAGCCCCTACTCGGCGGCAAAGGCGGGTGGCGATTTGATGTGCCTGGCCTACTTCACCAGCTTCAACCTACCGGTGACGATTACGCGGGGCAGCAACAACATTGGCCCTTATCAATACCCGGAGAAGGTCGTGCCCCTTTTCATCAGCAACGCCCTCGATGACAAACCGCTACCCCTCTACGGCGACGGCTTGCAGATGCGGGATTACCAGTACGTCCTCGATCATTGCGAAGGTATCGACGTGGTCCTGCGGAAAGGGCAGCCGGGCGAAATCTACAACCTGGGCACCGGCGTGGAGACGACCAACCTGGCGATGACCCAAGCCATTTTGCGTCTATTGGACAAGCCGGAGAGTCTCATCCAGCCCATCACCGACCGGCCTGGCCACGACCGCCGCTACGCCATCGACTGTGGCAAAGTCCAGGCCCTCGGCTGGCAGAGCGCCCACACGTTTGAGCAGGCCATCGAGGCCACGGTCAAATGGTACGTCGAGAATGAAGCCTGGTGGCGCAAAATCAAAGATGGTCAGCATTATCAGGAGTATTACCACCGGCAGTATGCGGGCCGGGAGGTGTGACTTGATA
>CAZWZZ010001050.1:0-2558 GCA_964638395.1 uncultured Caldilineaceae bacterium | reverse complement strand
TGCCCTCTTCGTATGATGGCGTTAAGCGAAATCTGAAAGGCGGCCATTGAGCGGCAACATACCTGGGCACAAAAAATAGCATCACCAGGAAAATTACGCCTAACACAAAGATGATTTTGGATTGGGCGATGTTAACTACGGGCATCAAATAACCTTTCTTGAGCGGTATATTTTAGGAGAATCTTGTCATGTACACTCAGAACCGGTACATGGTGTACAGATTATTTTAACATACCAAGTTTTGAATCTGGTTTGAAAACGTGTAAATTTTTATTTTTCTGAGTACAAAAGGGGATTAAAGTCAACAAGCTAATCAGACCCACACAGCGCGAATTCCGGCGGTCTCTCAGCGATGATTCTGGGTTCCTAATTTATCCTATTAGCTTGGAATACACAAACTTATATGGAGTTTTACTCAAAAGGGAGGCGAATGTCCAATTAAGCCACGGAAAAATAAAGATTTCCCAGAACCGCTCGTGAGTCAAGCAGGATGCGCTTGAGACTTCACTGGACAAAGGGAGCATTAGTCACACTTGACACCGAAAATCTGACATTAGGCTGTGGATCAGTGCCTTCCAGGTCAGTTGTCTATACCGGGCCGACAGCACACCCACCCTCCCGTTGACTAGAACGACAGGAGGATGCGCTGTCTCCTGAATTTTTAGATCAATGAGTACGTTTTTTGCACATCTGACCGCTCACGGTAGCTCTGCACAACATCGTGGTTTAGCGCAAAGCCAGTCCGTCCCACAGGGAGGCTCCGCACTGACTGGCGTTTCCGGCCCAGAATCGCCAAGTCACGGACTTGGCTAGAGCGAAAAAAGCGGCTTTTTGACTGGTCCACGGTTATATGCAGAGCTACCCCGCTCACAACAACCCCCCAAAATAGGAGCGAGCCGAGCGGTCGATGAGATCGACCGACATCTCCACCGGTAACTCCTGGTAGGTGGCAAAATCGGTCAGTTGATCGAGTAGATCACGGGGATGGCACGCCTTCAACTCCCGTTCGTTGTTTAAATAATAGTGACGCATCAAATGAACAAAGGACTCTTCGTTAAATTCAATATTCCGCTGTTTACAGAGGCCGAGGAATATTTGATAAAATTGTTCTTTGGTCGGGTTGAGGATGCCTAGCTTGTGGCGGATGCGGCGCAGAAAGGCTTCGTCGAACAACTGGTGGGGGTCCAGGTTGGTGGAAAAGACGATGAGGGTCTCGAAGGGGATGGCGAATTTCTTGCCGGTGTGGAAGGTCAGGAAGTCGAGCCGCTCCTCCAGGGGCACGATCCAACGGTTGAGCAAATCTTGCGGGGCCATCTGCTGCCGGCCAAAATCGTCGATGAGAAACATGCCGCCGTTGGCTTTCAGTTGCAGCGGCGCTTCGTAAAAGCGGCTGGTGTCGCTCCAGGCCAGGTTCAAATCATCCAGAGTCAGCTCCCCGCCGGTGATGACCACCGGTGGTTTACAGCGCACCCAGCGTTTGTCCCGCCCCCGGCTGTCGTCGAGAGGATCGGTCTTGCCTTTGACTTGTTGGTGGGTTTCGCTGTCGTAGAGCAGGATGATCTGCCCGCTTTCATACAGGGCGTGGGGAATCATCACCGTGCCTGGCAGCAAGCCGCGAGCGATAGCTTTGGCGATGGTCGTTTTGCCGTTCCCCGGCGGGCCGTAGAGGAACATCGAGCGGAAGGAGTTAACCGCCGGGCCGATCCGGTCCATCAATTCCGGGGCGATCACCAGCCCCTTCATAGCCTGTTTGACATCTTCTTGCCGCACCTTGGGCCGTTGTTGGGCCTGGAGGCGTATCAGTGAGACATAATGCTCCATCGCCACCGGACAGGGACCAACGTAGCGATTCCGTTCCAGCAACTCTCTGGCTCGCTGGCTGCCTTTGTCGGTGATGAGATATTGATACGAGGCCCGGTTGAGGTTACTGCCGCCGGTCACTTCGATCAGATGTTGCTGGCGAAGTTCCAACAGTACCGGCTCGACAACGCCCATAAAATTGAGGTGCATGGCCTTGGCGACCTGCCAGCCCTCCATCATCCCTGAAAAATAGAGATGCTTCAGGGCCAGGCTACTGATGAGTTCTTTGGGGATGCGAGTCTCCTCAATATTTCGAGGATCACGCAGCAGGTCTTGGAGCGAGGTCGCAGGCTCGTCCAACGTCGGGGGTTGTGGCCTACTGGTGTCGCCCGTCAAGCGACGAATTTTAGCGGGCTGTAATACGTCTACCATAAATCAAACCTCCTCAGGGTTGTCCGACTAAATAATGCATCGTTTATTCCGTTCAGGCCATCATGGTATCAAACTGTGCAGTTTCTGACAGGGCATCAGGACGGCAACACGGGTGCAGCAACGGGGCAATTCTGTCAGACGGGAGGTCTGGATTATCTTAAGGAGCGGACGGCTAAACGTCAGCGTAAAAATGACTACTATCATTATACCCCGCTTAAAGGATGAAAAGCAAGTTCATTCAACACAGGGGCCGCAGCCAGGGGGGAAATTTTGTCGAGAGAAAACTAACCACGACAGTCGTTGAATACCTCGACCCACTACCCTGC
>CAZWZZ010001049.1:0-2559 GCA_964638395.1 uncultured Caldilineaceae bacterium | reverse complement strand
TTCATTCCCCCTAACTTTATTAGGAAATTCCCTAATTTTATTTTGACAGCAATCAAAAAGGGGTGTATAGTACAGGTATGAAACGGGTAACGACCAAGGATTGTCGCCCTCTGGAAAAAGAGACGCTGGGGGCGTACTTAAAACGACTACGGCAGATTGCGGGCCAGGTGCAAGGCCGCATCGTCTCTCAGGATGCGGTGGCGGAGATGACGACCCATTTGCCCGCGCCGCAACGCTTTACCGGAGCCTGGTTGAGCGTGGCCGAGGCGGACGGCTATAAACACGCCGGAGGCGATAAATTACGCACGTTGGCGTCGATCTATTCGAAGCTGATCCGGCTATCGATTCCGCCGGAATGGATTCTGGCCAAAGGCGGCTATGAGGTCGAAGCACCGGCGGTCGGCCGACCCGATAATCAGGCCCTCGACAATCTGCTCCAGCAGGAGGATGTGCTGGCCCTGATCGGCATCGTTGGCCAATTGATCGAGTTGGGGTATGAGGATGACGTCCGCCTGCTGGTCACGCTGGCCCAACGATATCTCAACGCCCGTAATCCTGAGGCCAGGGCGGGTGACATTTTTGACGATGCCAGCCTGTCGGCCCACGTCCAAAATTATATGGAGGCATTGGGGTTAACATGAGCCGCACTGAATTTTGGTATCTATTCGGCCTGGCCGCCGTGATTTTGCTACTGCTGCGGCTACGCCCGACGCTCAAAGCCAATCTACGGGACCCGGTGGTGTTGAGTTTCACGCTCGGCCTGTCGCTGGGCGTGTTCGGCAACCTCAGCAAGCAGGCCCTCATCGCCGAGGCCATCGATGCGGCTTTGTGGCCCAACACCGCCTGGCTCATCGCCGACGGCCTCTTCCTGATCGGCTTGTGCGCCGGAACCTACTGGGTCGATCTGATGCGCCAGCCCGCCCTCCGGCAGCAGGGTCGCCGCTTGTTGTGGCGAGGCCGGACGGTGGGGCTACTGCTGGTGTTGATTTGGATGGGATTTACGGCCACGCTGGCCGCGTCCACTTGGGCCACGCTAGAGCGGGGGGGCATCGACGTCGGCGGCAACGGCTGGCTGTTGACCGGACGGTGGGCCTACGCCGGCTATATGTTGTGGGCCTTGAGCTATCTGAGCTACCATTTTTACCGGCAGCGGCAGCATATGCGGGATCGCTTCAATTATATCCGGCTGACGATCCCCTGGGCGGCCATCACCCTGGCCGTGACCGCCCCCATTTTGCAGATCGTCGGCACTACGCTGATCTTTCTCAACCCCGACCGGCTGGCCCATTTCTGGCCCGCCTGGTGGAGCCTGCTGGCCTTCGTCCAACTGGTCGTGGCTCTGCTGATCGTGGCCACCTTTTTCCCACCGGCCTATCGGGGCGTCAGTTGGCTGGACAAACAGATTTTGGTGCATCAACTGCATCGCACCCGTCGCGCCCTGGCCCAATCCCGGCCCGACCTGGCGTTGGGCACGGCTACGCTAGAGCGAGACGGCCTGCTCGTGCGGGACCCTGACCGCTGGCTGGCGACGCTGGTCAACGAGTTGGAGATGGCCAAGTGGCTGATGGTGGAGATGACCTACGAAATCGAAGCGCCCGCCGGGGGGGTGATGCCCGACACCACCCGCTACGCCCTCCACGAGGAGCAGACCCAATTCCTGCGGGGAATGACCACGCGCAAGCGATTGACCGCGCCCTACGTCACCGGCGACACCTACGCTCTGGCTCGCTGGTACGCCGCCGTGGGCAATGCTTTGTAGATAGGTAGATAGAAAGAAGGTGATCTGATGGAATCAAGCAACATGCAACTGCCGCTCGACTCGGCGACGCCCGCCGCGCCGCCGGCTTCACAGACGACGCCCCCGGCTACTACCGGCCCCACGGCCAATGGCCCGGTCACGACCCACCCCCAATCGGCCAGCCCACCGGCGCCCACCTGGGACCAGGTCAAGACAGCCAAAATCGTTAGCCTGATTCTCCATCCCTTTTTGATCTCGCCCCTGTCGATTGTCCTGATTTTGTGGCTGGCGGAGGGGAGTCTGCTCTCGGCCCTCGGCTGGGCGGCCCTGTGTGCGGCCTTCGTCGTTGGACCGGCCTCGCTCTATCTGCGGGACAAATTGCGGCGCAAGCAGTTCACCGATGCCGATGTCAGCGTGCGGGAGCATCGCTACGGCTTCTATATTTTTGGCGGGGTCTGTATGCTGTTCTGCTTCGGGGTGCTGCTGTGGCTCGACGCGCCGGCTGTGTTGATTGCCGGATTCACCACCGCGCTGGTGGCCCTGGTCGTGGCGATGGCGGTCAACCGGCTGTGGGCCAAAATCTCGATCCACACCGGAGCAATGGCCGGGGTAACGGCGGCGGCAGCCTTCTACGCCTGGCCGCTGGCCCTGCTCTTGGCGTTGGGCACGGTGGCCGTCTCCTGGGCCAGGCTGGTTACTGAACGGCACACCCTGCTAGAGGCGGTGTTGGGCAGTGTGGTGGCTATAGCCTGTGTAGCGACGGTCTTTGGGCCGTTGCTTTGGTGGCTGTAGTCGAAATTGACAACGTTACCATTTAAGTG
>CAZWZZ010001048.1:1006-2561 GCA_964638395.1 uncultured Caldilineaceae bacterium | reverse complement strand
GTTGTTGTCTTCACCCCCTGGCCCTCGCTGCGGGAGACATTGGCGCTGGTGGGGTTGGGGCAGGTGTTGTAAATCGTAGACATTATATCGATTAGATAAATGGATACTCTTATAAGGAGATAAGGAGATAACTATGGCGACTCAAAAAGTCTCTATTCTGAATTTTCAAGAAAAAAAGAAGGCCGGCAGCCCAATCACCGTCCTCACTGCTTACGACTATCCGGGGGCCTTATTAGTCGATGAGGCCGGTATGGATATAATTTTGGTCGGCGACTCGCTGGCGATGACCGTCTTGGGGCATCCGAGTACGGTTGCGATTACGATGGATGAGATGCTTCACCATTGTCGAGCAGTGGCGCGGGGGGCCAGTCGAGCTTTTTTGGTCGGCGATATGCCTTTCCTGTCCTATCAAGTGAATAAAACGGAAGCGGTGCGTAACGCCGGACGTTTTATCCAGGAAGCCGGGATGGACGCCGTAAAAATAGAAGGCGGGCGAGAAATTATCGAGACGGTGAAGGCCATTGTAGACGCCGGCATTCCGGTGATGGGGCATCTCGGTTTGACCCCGCAAAGCGCGACGAAATTGGGCGGTTTCAAAGTGCAAGCCAAAACCGTTAGCGCAGCCCGTCGTTTGTTAGAGGATGCCCACAGCTTAGAAGATGCCGGTTGTTTTTCTGTCGTGCTTGAAGCCATTCCCGCCCCTGTGGCCGAAATCGTCAGCCAAAAATTAACCATCCCCACAATTGGCATTGGGGCGGGGCCAGGCTGCGATGGTCAGGTTTTGGTGTTTCACGATATTTTGGGGCTGTTTGACCGGTTCACCCCCAAATTTGTAAAACAGTATGCCAATTTGCGGGAGCCAATGTTAACCGCTTTTCGAGAATTTCGAGAGGAAGTCGAGTCCAGGACATTCCCCACAGAGGCCCACAGTTTTGGGATCGACCCCGAGGAACTGCGCCACTTACTCGATGGCGATGCCTCGTGAGTGCGCCGGACCCTGCCTTGAACATCGTTATCTTTGGCGTCGGCGCAATGGGCTGCCTCTTCGGCAGTTATCTCAATCCGCAGACGCCGGTCACCCTCTTTGGGCATTGGGCGGAACAAATCGAAACGATCCGGCAAGCCGGTCTGAATATAACCCATATTGATGGCAGTCAGGCTCGCCACGCTCTACAGGTTACTGATAATTTAGACGACGTACCGGCGGCTGACATCGTCCTGTTACTGACTAAAAGTTACCAAACCGACCGAGCCATCGAACAAATCTTGGCTATCTTAAAGCCAGACGGTTTGGCCATCACTCTACAAAATGGGCTGGGTAATTTCGAGAAGTTGGCTCAAACAATTGGTCAAGAGCGGGCCACATTGGGCGTTACCACGCAGGGAGCCACGGTTTTGGGAGCGGGCCGGCTGCGCCACGCCGGCGATGGGCCGACACATCTGGCGGCGGGGCCGGAGCAACTGGACAAAACCACTCAATTAGCCGCGCTCTTCAATCGGGCCGGGTTAGAAACCCACGTCGTTGAACAGGTTGATCGTCTGGTGTGGGGTAAAC
>CAZWZZ010001048.1:0-996 GCA_964638395.1 uncultured Caldilineaceae bacterium | reverse complement strand
GGCGATCAACACGGCCATCAACCCGTTGACCGCGCTGTTAGAAGTTCCCAATGGCCTATTGGCTGATCACGAAGCGTTGCGACGGGTGATGTCTGCCGCAGCCAATGAGACGGCTAACGTGGCGGCGGCACTAAACATCCAACTCCCTTTTGCTGATGCTGCCCAACGCGCTGTAGAGGTCTGCCAGGCCACGGCCGGCAATTACTCATCCATGCTCCAAGATATTCAACGGGGCGCGCCCACCGAAATCAAGGCGATTTGTGGCGCCGTCGTGCGTCGGGGGCAGACAGCGGGCGTTTCTACCCCGGTCAATGGAACGCTGTTGCAGCTCGTCAAAGCTAAAGAAGCCGGGATGTTGTCTCTCAATTCTCAAATGATCGAGCTTGAGTCGTTTGAGCTATCTGCCATGCAAAATTACATTCAGTTGAGTTGAACGGATACATTATGGAAGTTTTTTCAGCGATTACCGACATACGGAAGGAACGTTGGTCAAACCCGGCTGCTACCTGGGGGCTGGTGCCAACGATGGGATTTTTACACGAAGGTCATCTGAGCCTGGTCCGCCAGGCCCGCCGGGATAACGACCGGGTGGGGGTCAGTATCTTCGTCAATCCTACCCAATTCAACGACCCCCGAGATTTAGCCACCTACCCCCAAGACCTCGACCGTGATTTGGCCCTTTTAAGGAATGAGGCGGTTGATCTGGTCTGGACACCGACGCCCGACCTGGTTTACCCCCCCACTTATCAAACCTACGTCGAGGTTGAAAAAATTACGCACGGGCTGGAAGGTGCCGCCCGACCCAACCATTTTCGGGGCGTGGCGACCGTGGTTACCAAATTGTTCAATGTTTTCCAACCCCAGCGGGCCTATTTTGGACAAAAGGATGCTCAACAGGCCGCCGTGATAAAACGGATGGTTGAAGATCTCAACGTCAACCTGGAGGTGGTCGTCTATCCGACCGTTCGGGAGGCTGATGGACTGGCGATTAGTTCC
>CAZWZZ010001047.1:1243-2562 GCA_964638395.1 uncultured Caldilineaceae bacterium | reverse complement strand
CTTACCTACAATTAAAGGAGTTTGAACCCGTGACCCGATGAGTATGCACAAAATAAGCAGATAAGGACATCACCATGACAAAACCAACCGTATTTATTAGCTACAGTCACAAAGATGAAGCTGAAAAAGATGCGCTGATGATACATCTGGGCGTTTTACAAAGCCACGGCCTCATTGAACTATGGAACGATGATCGAATTTTGGCCGGCGGGGATTGGGCCGGCGATATCAGCGAGGCGATGGCCGGGGCCAAGGTGGCTATTTTACTGGTCACGGCCAACTTTTTGACCTCAAATTTCATTTTGGGCCAGGAGGTGCCGGCGCTCTTGAAGAGACGCCGCGATG
This sequence comes from uncultured Caldilineaceae bacterium, assembly GCA_964638395.1. Taxonomy (GTDB): domain Bacteria; phylum Chloroflexota; class Anaerolineae; order 4572-78; family J111; genus CAZWZZ01. The sequence goes on along the minus strand of CAZWZZ010001047.1, from coordinate 2,217 downwards.
AAGGGTTGACCGTTTTTCCGATCATTGCCAAGCCGTGCGCCTGGCAGACGGTGAAATGGTTGTCCAATATGAACGTTCGACCCAAAAATGGAACGTCGGTTTGGCGCGACGGCGGTCGATATGTTGATGAAGAGTTGGCCACCATTGCGACGGAGGTCGCCGCCATTTTAGATCGAGAGGCCGGAGAGCCGGTGCCGCCGCCCACACCCGGCGCAGGTTTAGAAGAGTTGACTGCCTCCCGCGTCTCGGCTGCCACCCCGGACGAGGCGATAACCCCTGCGCCGTCACCGGTATCATCCGCTGAAATGAGCTTGGAACAGAAGATGACCCTGGTTGATGCGTTGCTGGCCTGTGATTCCATTCAAGACCGCGACACCCGTGATTTGATTTTGAATGAATTGCCAACCACCATTAAAAATAACATCAAACGTAATCCGGCCGATAAGCCCGATGTAATCAATATTGTCAACACCTGTCTGAATTATAGTGACGGCTTACAACAACTGGTTGATCTGATTAATCTGTACGAAAATGACTCTCTGCCGCTGATGAAGGTTAAACAACTATTGAACTGAAAAGGTCTGTCACTTATGCTCGATACAAAAGCGAAAATACAACTGGTCGATGCCCTGCTGCAATGTAACACCATTCAGGATCAGGGTATTCGAGAGACTTTTATCCAAGGGTTGCCCAATATTATCAGGGATAATACTTCTTGGCACGCAAGTCCTCGGGTACATATGATTCGTTTGGTCGATACCTGTCTCAACTACCCCGACGGTATACCCCAACTCCTTGAAAATTTGTATTTGTATGAAGGGGACTCGACACCGGTTCAGCAAGTTCGCAAAATTTGGGGCCAACTATCAACGTCCGGCTTGATTGATGAGGAAAAACAATTTTACTTTGATGATCTGGAATCGCCGGAGTTTGCTGTTGGGTTAGAGTCGCCCTTTTACATTGTACGTCGAGAG
>CAZWZZ010001047.1:0-1233 GCA_964638395.1 uncultured Caldilineaceae bacterium | reverse complement strand
CAGGCGTTTCAAGCGTGAGATACTCAAATCCGGGACAACGATGACTATTATTGGCGCTCGACAGATAGGCAAGACCTCGCTGTTGATGCGGGGCATCCAGGCGGCCCGTGATAAGAATTTCTCGATCATCTTTTTTGAGTTTCAAATGGTGGATACCAGTCAACTACAGGAGTTGGATAATTTTTTACACTATTTGGCCTTAAACATTGCCGACCAGGTCAACGTTCGACCTGACATTGTCGAGAGCGTCTGGCAAATTCCGCTCAGTCCTAAAGATCGTTTGACGCGCTTTCTCGAAGATCACGTTCTCAAAAATACAAACCAACCTATCGTCCTGGCTATCGATGAGGCCGATCAATTAGCCGAGTCGAACTTTCGCCGTGAATTTTTTAGTCTGATTCGAGCCTGGCATTCTCGACGCGCCCTTGACCCGCTTTGGAAAAAGATAAATGTGGCCATGGCCATTTCCACCCAACCTTACTTACTCATCGACGATATCAATCAATCTCCCTTCAATGTTAGCACGCCGATCAGGCTGAAAAATTTTACCGTAGAGCAGGTCGAAGATCTCAATATGCGACACGGCCAGCCCTTGAATGAGGCCGAACTGGCAGAAATGATGACCTTGCTCGGCGGGTTGCCTTATCTAGTGCGTAAGGCATTCTACGCTTTGATTGACGAAGAGATGACCTGGTCTGAATTAACAGCCATAGCCACGCAACGGAGCGGCCCCTTTGATGCCCACTTGCGTCAATATCGAAAGCATTTGCAAGACCCAAAATTGGTGGAGGCCATCAAGAGCATCCTCAAAACGGAAGCCAGCAGTGACGAGAACGCAGTTAATCGTTTGATCTCTGCCGGTCTGGTTAAACAAAAAGGCAGCCTGTATCAATTGAAATGTCAACTGTACGATCAATATTTCAGGGGGATATTTCTATAAATGAACCGGGTACAAGAAGAAACAATCTGGGAACCGGAAGACTTCTTTGTGGAAGGGGGCACGCTGGAGCCGGACGCCCCCAGCTATGTCACCCGGCAGGCCGACGCCGACCTGTGGCAGGCAACCCTGGCCGGGGAGTATTGCAACGTCCTGACCGCCCGGCAGATGGGCAAATCCAGTTTGATGGTCCGCACCCGCAACCGCCTGCAAACCGAGCGGGGCGTCCGCACCGTGGTTATCGATCTGACGGCTATCGGCACCGAAGGCATCGCCCCCACCGAATGGTATCTGGG
>CAZWZZ010001046.1:0-2565 GCA_964638395.1 uncultured Caldilineaceae bacterium | reverse complement strand
GTTACGCAGTTCGCATCCCGAGTAGCCCCGTCAGGGCGTATCGAGGGGGGCAGCCGCGACAAACGCCCCGATCCAATCGGGGCGTTTTTGTTATGTCAATTCGATCCGCTTCCCCTTGCCAAATGGAAAAACATCGGTTATTATTGACATAATAGGGATTTTACATAACTTAAATGGATGCGGTTTCAAAGTATTTTTATGCCGGAGGGGCCAGATGAGCAAAATTCGTGCGCTCTCTATCATTTTGATTGTGGTATTCGTGGTTTCAGTGACCGGGTGCGAGATATTCCGCACGGAAGAAGGGGCGCAGGGTGACATCAGCGAATTCAGCCCGCCCGAGGGGGCGCAGACGACGACGGTCGTTCGTCTCCAGCCGGCAACGTCGCCCCTGCCGGTGGGCGAGACGACCACGGTTGACCTGGTGGTGGAGAATGTGACCGATTTATACGCGGTCGAGGTTCAGATACAGTTTGCGCCCAGCATCCTTCAGGTACAGGATGCTGACCCCGGCCAGGAGGGGGTGCAGATCAGTCCGGGCGACTTGTTGTCGCCCGATTTTGTGGTAACGAATATGGCTGATAATACGACAGGTTTGATAAGTTATACGCTCACCCAGGTTGCGCCGGCCGAACCGATAACTGGCAGCGGCACCCTGGCCCGCTTTGAGGTGCAGGGGTTGGCTGCCGGGGACAGCCCGTTAACTTTCTCCACGATAAAATTAGCCACATCGACCGCCCAGGAAATTCCGGCGACGGTCCAGAGTGGTCAAATTACGGTCGGACAGGGGGGGGAGCCAACGACCACCGTGACCGCCACCCTCTTGCCCACCGTGACGACCACCTTGCCGGCCACGGCTACTGCGACCATCACGCCAACGGCTACGGTCACAGGCACGGTCCCGACCCCGACCATCACCCCGACAGTGGTCGTGACCACCACCATCGTGCCTACGGCGTCACCGGTTCCCGACGCCACGCCGACCGTTACCCCGCCTCCGTCACCGACGCCGCCACCGACAGCCACGCCTGTGCCGCCGCTGGCGCAGATACCCAAAGGGGCGACGCTAGGTTTCTGCTATCGGGTGCAAAAGGGAGAGACGCTCTCTGACGTTGCTAAATATTTTGGAACGACGGTGGGCGTCCTCCAAAAAATCAATGATCTCTACCCACGCGGCTACATCTATCCGCAGAAGGCGCTTTTTATTCCAACCAAACCGGGCAAAGGTCCCAACTTCTACATCGTCCAAAAGGGTGACACGCTGGATAAGATTGCCGAGGCCTGTAATTTGCCGGTCAATTTCCTGACCTGGCTCAATGACCTGCGCCTGGAGAATGGAACCGTTGTGCCGGGGCTGGCCCTCGAAATTCCGCTGCCGCCCTTCCCGCCCCCCGCCCGCTACCCCTATCCGCCCTCGGGGCCGTTTGGCCCGCCGTCAGTCTATCCACCCGCCGGATTTGGCGGACCACAAAGTGGTGGGGGCAAACCGCCCTGTGCGCCCCACTGCAACAGTCAATGGTAGAGAGGATGCTACGCTGATGACGACACTGACCATCGATCACGTGACCATCGCCGGGTCAGATTTGGCCAGGCTGCGGGAAACCTTTGCCGGGCTGGGACTGGCCACCGAGTATGGCGGTCCCCACTCAAACGGCGTAACCCATATGGATCTGCTCGGCTTTGATGACGGCTCCTACATCGAGCTGATCTCGACGCTGGAGCCGGGGCCGGTTGTTGACAATGTCGAAAAGGTGGCTTTCTGGGGGCAACACATTGCCGGGGATGGCGGCCCCTGTGCCTGGGCGGTGCAGGTTCCCGATGTGGCCGCCGAGGCCCACCGGGTGGCCGCTCTGGGCGTGCCGGTCGATGGGCCCCACTACTACAACCGGCAGCGGCCCGACGGCACGCTGGTCGAGTGGGATTTGGCTTTTCTGGGAGATAAAGGGGCCGGGGCGCAGTTGCCCTTCATTATCAAAGACATCACGCCCCGTGAGCGGCGGGTGCAGCCCTCAGCCAGTGTCAGTGGCGGCCCGCTGACCGGGATCAAAATCGTCATTTTAGGCGTGGCCTACCTGGGGCTGACCATTTCGTTGTTTCAAATGGTCTATGGTTGGCCCCCGCCCCAGGTAGACCAGGATGAGACGTTGGGCATCGCCTGGGCTTATTTCGAAGGAACGCCGGTTGTGTTGACCTCGCCGCTGGAATCGGGCAACTGGTTGGATAAGCGGTTAGACCGATTTGGCGACTCGCCGTGGGCCTACCTGATCGGCACCAAGAATCTCAAGGCCGCTCAGAGACATTTTGATCTGCCCCAGCGGTTTAAATTTTTTGGACGAAATGCGGCCTGGTTTGCCCATGATCGGGTCGAGGATTTATGGCTGGGTATTATTAGATAGTTTGCTGACGTGAATAGACCCCAACGCCCCCCAAAACCGACCCCTCAAAAACAGGGCAGCCCCTCGGTCGAGGTGGTCATGCTGGGGATTGGTCTCTTTTGCTTCCTCCTGTTTGTGGGGATGATGCTGATTTTCTTCGTGCCCCAACTGCAAGAAGGGCCAGGCCCGCTGG
>CAZWZZ010001045.1:0-2569 GCA_964638395.1 uncultured Caldilineaceae bacterium | reverse complement strand
CAAGTTTCCCTGGCGACAGATCGAAGGTTGTAGAATAGCAGAATGGCAGAATAGCAGACCGGTCATCTTTTTATCAAAGTTCCTGAATTCCTGAATTCCTGAACCTATATCTTACCTTCGCATGCGTACACGCTCATACATGCCCACGCATGAATACCATTTTTTCACTTTTTTTAAAATACCTTTCCTCTTCCGACTCTTATTAATATGCTTAACAGAGCGGCGGGAAAAGCGATTATGCAGAGGTGGCTGACCCATAAGGCACTATTACCGGGCTATCAGGACATTTTGCGGCCTCAGTACCCGGTGGCGCTGGTGATCGCTCTAAGAATCATCGCTGTCTCTCCTTTTCTGCTATTCTGCCATTCTGCCATTCTGCCAATTTCTGAATTACTTGGCCATAAATCCCTGCATCAATTCAGGAATTCAGGAATTCAGGAATTTTGCTGACAGGGTCGAGAAACAAAACCGCGCCGCTTGCTGCCCGGAATGAAAAACCCCCAAAAGGGTCCGGGCGCTCCTGCACAGGGGGTGCCGTTGGATGGGGCAGCCTGTCTCAGGGGGAGGCCGGGGTTCACACCTTCAGGGGGTGGGGACGGGGCGGTTTAATAATGTTAAGACCAGTATATTACAGGGGGGGGCGGGTTGTCAAGGGGGGAACAAAGCAAATAATATACGTCTTGATTGAGGCCAAACGAGCCTAACGAGTTGATTCTGGTTTGACCAACGTTCGCCCTTGCTTTATAATTCACACATGTTAGAAGGGGTTGAAGTAATGGCGTAATCGTCAGAGGCACATACCAGCCCCTTATGACGGATGCCCAAGGCCGCCTGTTCAGCCAGACCCCCGACCTGTGGTTCGACCCGGATGAGTGCCGCCACAGGCTGGAGCAGGCCGGTGATGAGAATGAGACCTAAAAAGAGCATTGTGGAGATCAAGCATGCCTACAGCCCTGGAATTGACCCGTGAACAATGGCAACCCTATATTGAAGCTGCTCGACATCGTCTGGTAGGCCCCACGATGGGGCCTGTTGAACAACAGGAGCGGGAACAACTCTTAAACCGCGTTCGCCAGGTCGCGGCTGAGTTGAAAACTCAGTTTCAGGCAAAACGGGTGATTCTCTTTGGTTCTCTGGCCAACGCTGATTGGTTCACCCCAGCCTCAGATGTTGATTTAGCCGTAGAGGGGTTGTCCGCCCAGACCTATTGGCAAGCGTGGCGATTGGCCGAGGAGATGATTAATAATCGCCCTGTCGATTTTATCGACCTGGAGACGGCCAAAGAGTCACTCCGGCGAGCTATTTTGCGAGATGGGATAGCGTTGTGAGTGATGGCTTATACAAAAGTCTGATACAACGGATACGAAGCGAAATATCAGATTTAGAGCAAGTTATTGACCGGGCGCAGCAAGCCTGGGAGCGTATCCAAGAAGGATCGGTTGAAGAATACGCCTTTGTCGATTCGGTAGCCTTAAACTTGCACGGCTTCTACTCAGGCTTGGAAAAAATATTCGAGCTAATTGCCCGGCAGGTCGATCAAAACTTGCCTGATGGAGAAACCTGGCACCGTGATTTACTCCAACAGATGGCTCAAGATCTACCCGATGTTCGACCCGCCGTCATCGGCCAACAAAGTATGGATCTTATTGATGAGTTTCGGCGATTTAGACATTTAGTTCGGAACGTGTATACGACCCATTTAGTACCAGAGAAGATGATTGGGCTGGTGGAGTCATTACCGGAATTGTGGCCCCAGTTACGTGCGGAATTGTTAGCCTTTGCCGATTATTTGGAAGCATTAAACGCTTCGCTTTCAGACTGAGTATGTTGGCCGGAAGCCACACTCTGGTAACTCGCAATAAGGCTCATTTCGCCGATTTGCTGCCACCAAATCAGGTGGAAAATTGGATCGATGTGCCTCCGTCTTAGCTACTATACCGAGGCAGAAATAACCCGACAGATAGAGCGTCTAGCCAAGTCCGTCCCACAGGAACGCTCCGCCCGGACTGGCGGTCTTGGCCCAAACGGAGCGCCGAGAAACCACGGCAGGATTTCCGCCGTGGTCTACGGGAGCCACCCTTGCCCCTAGCCACGAGGTGAGGCACGACAGCGACTGGCTGAAACCAACAAATAGCCCACCCCCATCCCCACCAACCCAATCCAAAATCGGCCCACCTCCCGCCACCGGCAACCCGCCCGCCGCAGGCACTACTTTTGGCAACATTCACCCTGAACGGTATAATTTCGTTATCAAGCGGATAGTTCGTGTTTGTAACTCGGAAGCCTACCGGCGCCAGAAAGAGGAGCCAATTTGATGATCGCCACCCAAACGTTAGGTAGCCTGATTAGCCAGGACCCTCAGATACACCAGGGGCGTCCCGTTATTAGCGGCACCGGCACGACCGTGCGGGCGATTGCCATTATGTACAAACAAGGCTACAGCCCTGAAGAGATTGCCGGAGAGCTACCTTTAGACCTGGCCCAGATTTATGCGGCGCTGGCCTATTATCACCTCCACACGGAGAAAATCGAAGCCGATATCAAAGCCGACTCTGAGGCGGTCTTAATA
>CAZWZZ010001044.1:2101-2572 GCA_964638395.1 uncultured Caldilineaceae bacterium | reverse complement strand
TGACGCGGGTGCAAACCGCCATCGAAATGAGAGCCGTGGCCGAACCCTACATTCGCGGTCGGGCCATTCGCCATCTCGAAAAGGGGCGCGTCGTCGTCTTGGGGGCCGGTACCGGCAACCCCTACTTCACCACCGACACAGCCGCCGCCCTGCGCTCGATGGAAATCGACGCCGAACTGTTGGTTAAAGCCACAAAGGTGGATGGCGTCTATGAGTCGGATCCCAAAGTCGATCCGGAGGCCAAGCGGTTTGAAACCATCACTTATATCGATGCCATCAACCGGGGTCTCAGGGTTTTGGATGGGACCGCCCTGACCCTCTGTATGGAGAACCAAATGCCCATCGTGGTTTTGGATCTGTGGCAGTCCGGCAGCCTGAAACATACCGTCTTGGGCGAAACGATGGGAACGTTGATTACTTACTAAACCGGCAATGGGGCAATGTAGGCCCTTGCCTGTGATGTTTATAAGC
>CAZWZZ010001044.1:0-2091 GCA_964638395.1 uncultured Caldilineaceae bacterium | reverse complement strand
TCTCTTTGGTGTTAAGTCTTCATTCTATTGAATTTGCTAAGAAGTATTGCCAAAGAATTATAGCGCTTAGCCAAGGTGAAATTGTATTTGATAAACCGGCATCTGAATTGACAAATCAAATGATTGATGATATATTGTCAGAAGCTAAGTCGGCTATGGACAAGGCGGTTGAGGCCCTGAAAGGAGACCTGGCGGCGATGCGCACCGGTCGAGCCTCAACGGCGTTGGTCGATAAATTAATGGTTGACTATTATGGCACCCCTACTTCCCTCAAAGAGTTGGCCCTCGTCAGTGTGCCGGAACCCCAGTTGATCGCCATTCGGCCCTTTGACCCCGGCGCGATGAAGGACATCGAACGGGCCATTATGAATTCCGATCTGGGATTGAACCCCAACAATGATGGTAAAATCATTCGCCTGCAAATTCCGTCGTTGACGGAGGAACGTCGCCGGGATTTGACCAAGGCGGCCTCGAAGCGGGTTGAAGAGGCCCGAATTTCGGTTCGCAACACCCGCCGCGACAAGTTGGGCGATTTGAAGAGCTTCGAGCAGGAAAAATTGATCTCTGAGGATGATTTCTACCTGGGCAAGGACAAAATCCAGGAGCTAACCGACGACTATATCAAAAAGGTCGATGACATTGCCGAGGCCAAAGAAAAAGAGATTTTGGAAGTCTAAGCCGGGTCGTTTGTCGCTTGAATGACGACCGTGCCGAACGTCTTCTCCAAAATGCGGAGACTATTCTCTGACAGCCTACATTGGGGCGAGACGAGGCAACGTATGGCCGCGTAGCGGGGCTGGCGCACCGGGTCGGTATCATTGCCGACCTGGACGGCAAACCGTTCGACAGCCTCATCATCGGCCTCGATGATCTCGACGCTATCGAAATCAAACAGGCTGCGCTCGGCAAACCAGTTGACCCGCAATTTGCCATCCGCCTGAATCGGTTCGGTGGCCCTGTAAGCCCGGTCGAGCAGCATAATGGCCTCCCCCTCGAAAAAGTTGCGGCTCTGGCGACAGGTGCGGCAGCCGTAATAGATGAACGTTTGGCCGGTCGGCACGGTCAGCTTGTGCGGCCCGCAGTGGGTCAGGCAGCGGACGCACAAAAACCGGTCGGGCTGCTGACCGAGACGGGTTTCTGTCTCGGCGGCGATGTCCCGGATCAATTGCCGCACGACTTCGCCTAAATCACTGTCGGCAATGGCCGCCTCGCGCAGAAACGGCAGTAAATCCCCCCCCATATCCAACAAAAACGGATAGCCGCGAGCCAGACTCGCCAGCAGATCGAAGATGCGTTGGAGATAGTCGCCATCCGTCTCCAGCGAGTCTTGACGGTAGGTGATCGCCTGCCGGGTTTCACCCAGCGCCACCTGCCCCTTGCTGAAACTGGCTGCCAGAGCGTCACGAAACGATGCCTGGAAGTTCTCCAACGTCTCTTGGATGTCCGTACCCTTTGCGGAGCGGCCAACAGTGGTGTAATCCGGCGTGAAGGGTGAGCGCGGCACTGCAGCTTGAAACAGAGGCCAGCTATCGACGCCGTAGGCTCTGAAAATTTTGTGGTTGAGATCTCGTAGAAGTGGCTCGAACTTTTTGAGGGTCGCCGGGTCAATAGCCGGGTCATCATCAGCCATAGCTTCGGACAAAGAGCGACCTCGAACGAAGCGCCACACGAAGCGGATAAATTCAAAGATGGCCGGCCGGTGACGCGCCATATCGTCGTGCAGATGGCGGAGCGCGGGCTGGGTGAGGGCGCTGTGGTAGATCGCGGCCAGGGCGTTAACCAGGGCCTCCACAGCGGCCTCGTTATTGTCGCTGACCGGCCGGGACAGGTCGCCGGCGAGGGTCATCCGGGTGCGGTTGCCCTGAGAGCGCAGGGTCAGCCGCTGGCCGGTGATTGAGCCGGTGACGAAGGCCCCCTCCGGCAAGCGACCCGGTTTAAACGCCAGGCTGTTGGCCGCCGCGAAACTTCGCCAGGCCCGTTTGGCCCGCTCCCGCCGCAGATAACGGATCAGATAGAACAGACCCCCGATGGCGATCAGCAATAGCAGGCCAAAAAATCCACCTAGCCAGAGCGTCAGTTGGTCAAGATTGG
>CAZWZZ010001043.1:0-2578 GCA_964638395.1 uncultured Caldilineaceae bacterium | reverse complement strand
GTTCTCCCTGTGCCGCGCCCTCTGTTCTTCCAGCCAGGCCTGGAACATTAGCACATCCCACAGATAGTAATGCCAATTATGTTTTTCTGTCAAATGTTCTGTCCACTTCTGCAGGATCGGTGCAGGGTCAAAAAAACCATCCTGTCGCAGGCGGGACTCATCCAACAGAGCTTCGGCCCACTCCCGCAGCGGGCCGCGTAGCCAGTCGCCGATGGGTACGCCAAAGCCCACTTTAGGCCGTTCAATCAGCGCCGGAGGCACATAGTTGTACAACACCTGCCGGAGAAGCCACTTGCCGGTGCCGTTGTTAACTCGCATTGACAGGGGCAACTGCCAGGCAAATTCGACCACCCGATGATCTAACAGGGGCACCCGACTCTCCAAACTGACGCCCATACTGGCCCGATCAACCTTAACCAAGATGTCATCTGGTAGATAAGTGACCGTATCCAGATACATCATCTGTCGTGTAAAATCGGGCAGATGCGCCCATTGGGTCTGATCGGTGAGAACCGTTCTTGGCTCCTCAGATACGTTCTGAACCAAAGCCACCGGTGATTTCCAGTGAGAGACCAGACGCCGGTACAGCGCTTCAGGTGTATCGACGGCCAAAACCTCCGAGACTTTGTGGAGTTTGTCCCCAACCTGTCCGGCCCGACCATATTGATTCAGGGTCGGGGCCAGCCAGCCCAGGCTTCTGTCCAGCATTTCCGTGGGCATTGCGCCTATGGTCCGGGCCAAAGTAGCTCGGCCAGCGGGGGGCAGCCAGCGAATTTTATTCCATAAATCTTGCCCCAGTTGATACCGCTTATAGCCCCCGAAAAGTTCATCCCCCCCATCCCCTGATAAACTAACCGTCACCTGTTGGCGGGCCAGTTTAGAAATCAAGTAGGTTGGAATCTGGGAGGAGTCGGAAAACGGCTCATCGTAGAGGTCCGGTAGGAGGGGGATAACGGCTCTGGCTTCGTCAGGGGTGACATACAGTTCGGTATGATCCGTGCCCAGATGGTTAGCGACGGCCTTAGCATAGGTCGCCTCATTATATTTGGCTTCGTGAAAACCAATGGTAAACGTCTTGACCGGCCGCTCACTTTGGGCCTGCATGAGGGCCACGATGGTCGAGGAGTCGACCCCCCCGGAAAGAAATGCGCCGAGCGGGACATCGGCCACCATCTGCCCGGCCACCAATTGACGCAGCAATTGATCGAGCTGTTCAATTGCTTCGACAGTCGTGCAGGTTGAGGGGGAGGTAGCACCGACTTCGGCTACTTCTCTGGCTGACCAATAAGGTATCGGGGCTGTGTCGATCTGAATACCCTCACCGGAGAGCGGTAAAGCTAAAAATGTCCCCGGCAAAAGTTTATGAATCCCTCGGTAGATCGAATAGGGGGCTGGGATATAGTTGTGCCGCATAAACAGGGCCAGCGCGTCACGATTGATGTCGCCCTGCCAGGCAGGATGTTCGCGGAGGGCTTTGAGTTCGGAGCCAAATAAAAAGGCAGTGCCCTGCCGGCCATAGTAGAGAGGCTTTTCTCCCAACCGGTCGCGGGCTAAATACAAAATCCGATCCTGACGATCCCACAGAGCGAAGGCAAACATGCCCACCAGGCGTTTGAGGGTCGTCTCTACCCCCCATTGGCTAATGGCCGCCAGCATCACTTCCGTATCTGAATGGCCCCGAAAGGTGTGGCCCAGCTTTTCTAAGCGTTCTTTCAGATCTCTAAAATTGTAAATCTCTCCGTTATAGGTCAACACGAAGCGTTGGCAGGCGGAGAGCATTGGTTGATGGCCTTCGGGCGAGAGATCCAAGATAGCTAATCGCCGATGCCCGAAGCCAACCCCCGCCTCGGCATCATACCAGTATCCTTCACTATCCGGCCCTCGATGGGTCATGCTGCCCATCATCCCGCGTAGGATAGCTGGCCATTGATCCGCTTCTCTGCTACTTTTTATAAATCCGATGATACCACACATGGATAAAGTAACCTTTCTTAAGGTTGCCTGACGCAGGCCGAGCTGTTTTGGAGTAGTTGTTGATAGAACGTTTCATATTGATTGACAATGGTAGGCAGGGCAAAATTTTCGAGAATGCGCTGTCGAGCTGCTTGCCCCAGTTGAGTACGCATGGCAGTACCCCCTTCAATTAAACTGGCCCAGGCATCGACCAATGCCTCTGCTTGACGCGCAGGAATCACCCGCCCCGTATCGCCCACTACCCAGGCCGAGTCGCCCACATCGGTGACGACACAGGGAACGCCACAGGCCATGGCCTCGCCAACAACATTGGGAAACCCTTCGGCCCGGGATGAATTGGTGGCAACATCCAATCCGGCCATGATCTCAGGTATATCGGTTCGCTCGCCCAACAGATGCACCCGTTCTTGGAGATGGGCCGTCTCGATCCGTTTTTGTAAATCGAGATTATTCTTATTTATTTCCCTTCCAACCATTACAAAGTGAACATAGGGATACCGGGAAGCTATTGGCCCAGCTGCCTTGATAAAAGTGGCGTGATCTTTCACCGGATGATAGCGAGCAATCAAGCCGATTAAAAGCGTCTCCGGCCCGACCCCCAAAC
>CAZWZZ010001042.1:0-2579 GCA_964638395.1 uncultured Caldilineaceae bacterium | reverse complement strand
CAAACGCCACCCCCGCCCGCTGCCCCGGCGACGGCCACAGCCGGGCCAGAGGAACCGGGCCAGTACGCTCGGCGGAATGGTTTGTTTTGGGGGGATGTTTGGCACAATCCGACGCCCGCACCTCACCTGCGGCAAATACGTTAGATGATGGTGCGGGCTGCGTAGAGAGCGTCTTTTATTTTTACTGAAAACTCCGCAGAAGTATTTGAGTGGCTAAAAACTGGCTAGAATCGGTCATTTACACAACCAGTTACCCTGTTTATTGGCGAAGTTTAGCCTGGAAAAGCTTCCATAACGAGTTGTGCGGAGTTTTCAATATTTTTAGGCAACCGCAAATTCGGTATAAGGTCTCTTGTAAGGGGGCTGATAAGCGAGGACGATATTTTCTTTGGGAACGCCCAACTCAACCAACTCATTGGCCACGCCAATCTCGGTACCATCATGTTGAATCCATATTTTCTCATCTTTCAGATCAATATGGATCAAACAGCCATATTTACGCCGGTTTTTATGCCAACCGGCATGAACGAGTTGGTAATGGTCCCGCTCGGTATCGAAAATGGTTTGTAGTTCTACATCGCCATAAGCCGGGCGATGCTGGGCGTGTTGCTCAATGACGGCCCGAATATGTTGACGATATTCATCTATTTTTGCCATTGGACAATCACCTCCTCCGTGACATCATACACCATATAATTGACATCGTTGTAGACCAAAGCCTCTTGGATGAATTGCAGGACAAAGAACCGGTCAAAAACATCCTCCGGGACGGCCAGATAAAGCCTTCGTTCGGGGTCTTCTTTGGAGAGCGCCAGAAGATAGTTTCGATATTGCCCGATGGCCAGATGAAAGTCGTAAATTGCTGAAACGTTGACAAAACTCTTGATCTCAACCGCTATTTTCTGATCATCTTTTTCGGCGGCAATGAGCTTCTCGGCCCCTAAATCGATGTACATCTCAACCCCACCGACCTGGAGAAACAGGGGGTCGTGGGTGATCGACCAGCCCTCTTTTTCCAGAGCGTTCTTGACGGCATCGTGAAAAATATCTTTTGCTGCCACGGTTTCGATCCACTTTCTCGTTGCGATTTGTGCAGGATAGGTCTTCTTGGTTGAGATTGTACTTACCGAAAGTAAAAGTGACAAGTACACGGTGCGGGCTGAACCCACCCCATCGCCCCCGCACCAACCCAGCCGTCCCGTCGAGGTCATACCGTTTTATGGGATTGTAGCCTTCGGTAAGGTCATCCCGCTGAAAATGGCCTCAAGTGAGCTAAACATCCATCAAACGGAAAAGGGGATCAGCGTAAACAACCCTATCAACTCATCTAACTCAAAACTCCACAAACGCCATCCCTGCCCGCTGCCCCGGCGAGGGTCACAGCCGGGCCAGACGAGTTGTGGTCCGCACGCCCGGCGGAATGGTCTTGGCTTGAGGGGATGTTTGGTACAATGTTAGGCTGGGGGACGTCAGATTAACGCCCCGACTTCAGTGGATGCAGCCGATCTGGTGGTCGTCAAGCAGCGGCTATATCAAATTCGGCCAGCGGAAAGCAGATAGTTTTCTGAATCCGCTCCCGCTGTTGAGCGATCTGTTCCAAACGCTTATAAACCGGCGCGTCAAAATATTGCTCACTGCATTGATTGCAGACCCAGGCTGGCACATTCTCGATATAAATGGTCTCACCTTTGAACCGAAATCGGGCTAAAACACGCCGTTGTTCCATCTCTCCGTTGCAGAACTCACAGTTATCACCTTTTTTCATTGTTTCCATCAGTCACCTTGTTCTTCTTCCGCCGCATAAGCGGTGATAATCAATAGCACGCCTGATAATAAAAAACGACACACAACGTAGGCTTGACGATCATCAATAGTATTTCCGAGTACAGCATAGCGTCGGCCACGCGGGTCTTTGGTAAACCTTTGGGCAATTTTGCCGGTCTGAATGATATGCTCGATGTCAACCGCCATCAACTCATCTTCCGCCATCTCTTCGTTAGCGTGAGAACTAATGCGATAACTTTGCTCGCGGATGGCTCGCCGCATACGTTCCAGAGGATTCATTAGCTTGACACATCCCAAGATTAATTTTTTTCAACTGAGTCGGCAGTCTGGGCAGTTATGCTTATTGTACCACAAAACGCCTGTGATGGGATAACGGCAAGCGGTCACATCGACAACACAGTTAGAGGTGGCCGTTTTTACGCCACCCCCACCCGCTGCCCCGGCGACGGCCACAGCCGGGCTAGACGAACCGGGCCAGTACGCCCGGCGAAATGGGTTGGGTTGAGGGGGTGGTACAAGGCTAGTTTTTGGTATGGAAGGGATAGAGTTATGATTTACTTAGCCAGCCTGAGAGGTTTTTCTTGATACGTTTTAATCTTTCAGCATCAATTTCACCTACTGCCCCAAGAAGGCTACTTCCTTCAACGACTGCCAAACGTCCCACTCGAATTACGCTTGACATCTTTAACCCGGAATTGGCAAAATCTGAGTCGTTGGTATCCACAATTTCATCAAAATCCTCAATAACGTAGGGGGTCCCGATTTGACAAAAGAAGGTTAGTTTGGCGTAATCT
>CAZWZZ010001041.1:0-2579 GCA_964638395.1 uncultured Caldilineaceae bacterium | reverse complement strand
ACATTCACGCCGCTCGCAACCATCGCTCCAGCAAGAAGAAAAAAGTATAGGGATCAACCACAGTATAGTTAGGCTGAAGCGGCGAGCCATCGGCGGCGAGGGGCCGCCCTTCGGCCTCGTGTGCCCGGAGCCGGTCACGGACGCCCCACAGGAAGGTGGGGGATTGAAACGCGGAGCGGAAGACAAGAAAGGGCGGGCGACCCTCTTCCAGCACGGTGCGACGATAGGCGGTGTGGACGGCCTCGGCGGCCACATCGGGCGTACCGGCCAGGGCCTCGCTGGCCAGAGCCGATAGAGGCGTGCCACGTTGCAGCCGGGGCCACGGCTCATCCGTCTCGAAATCGGGCGACAGGATACCGTGCGGGGTGAGGAGGGTGAAGGCATCCAGCCGTCGCTGAGAAAGAGCAGCCCCTTCGCCGTTGAGCAGAAAACCCTGAATATCGTAGCCGTAGCGAGCGTAGAACTGTTTGCTCCGTCCCAACCAGCGCAGCAGGGCCACCTCCGACAGCGCGTCCGGGTTGAGGTAGCCGGCCCCGCTGTTAGCCCCCACGAAATAATCCTGCTCACTCCGGGTGGCGTAAAAGTAGCCCATCATCGCCGGAATATCCTCGACCAGGGCCGGGTTCAAGCCCCAGGCCAGGGGCAGTTCCCCCCGCCGTTCGTCCAGCCACGGCCTGTTTTTATAGTTGCCCAACAGCACCGCCGTCGGGTGGGCCAGATCGTAATCGCCGACGTAAAATAGAATGAAGGTCCGCGCCGGGTTGACCCGTCCCTCGGCGGTTAGATGCCCCTCGGCGATCAACTCGGCCTCGGTCGGCGGCTGGGGCGGGCGACGCTGAGGGGGCAGAGGGCCAAAGCGATGGACGGAGACGTTGGCCATGCTCAGGCCGAAGACATCGCCGCCACCCCCTTGAAGATAAGCCCCATAGCGGGAAAAGAGCCACGTACTGTGCCACTCTCCGGCGATGGCCGTGTGCGCCCCTTCGACCCCGGCCTCCGGGAGGGCGGCATACTTTTCATACCAGGGAATAAACCCCCACATTTTGATAAGTTGGCCGTTCGTCTGGGCCGCCGCCGCCGCGACGATGGTTTCCAGCGTCTGGGCATCAGCGCCGAGGGGTTGGTCGGGATCATCGACCGGCGCTTCATCAGCCCAGGGGGAGAGGTCGAAGGCAAAACCTCGCTGCTGGACGACGTAATCCCGCTCCAGGGCATATACCCCGCCTCGCGTCATCTGGTCCCGGCTGTAACGCACCGCCGGCCAGCCATCCTCGATGTAGGCCAGAAAGCGAGCATTGGCCCGGCCCGTCTCCAGATAGTGCGCTTTGGCCCACAGATAGGCGTCGGCCTTGACCGAACCGCTCGACGGCGTGTCACTGCCCGGCAGGGTGGCCGCGCCCGGCTGAAAGAGGCCGACCAGGGAGCGCTTAACGGGCAGGGAGCGGCTGACCTCAGCTTCAAGGGCGCTCCCCCCGCGCAGCACGGCCAGGTTCTCCACCCCGGCGATGGTCGTGGCCACGTTAAGCGTGGCCGGGACGGCGCTATCCCATAGCACCAACCCCGCCACCTCCTCTCCAAACATTGCTAACAGTTCATCCAAGCTGTCCAGTGTGACCAACTCCGTTTCGGCCAGCCAGCCGTAGGGTTGGCCCGCTTCCTGATACCGAGCCAGCCAGAAGGCATCGACGCCCGGCGTCTCTTCCCGCTGATAATCGTGCGTCAGATAGAGGCGGGGTTGCTCTCGGTTGACAATGCCTTGCAGGGTCGTCAGCAAAATGAGGGTGTCGTAATCTCGCAGTAAATCGGCGTGGCTTTTGCCCGGCGGGGGTGGCGTGTCGGCGTGGCAGCCCTCTGCTGCGCCGGTCAGACCCAGGCAATGTTCGTAATGATTGATGTGGAGGTCGCTGACATCAAAAACATACAGCCGTTCCGGGGGGGAGGGCCGAGCCGGATGGGGGGTCAGGGTGCAGCCGGAGAGGAGGGCGAGGGCCAGTAGTGTCCACCACAAGGCCCGACGTAATCGCTCGTTCGCCACACACAACCGGGGCTTGAACCGTCTCACGTTATTCCGGCAGGTGGCTAATAAAATAATACATCAACGCCCCCCAGATGGCGAAGGTGGCGATGATGAGAATTGATGTGACCGGTGCATTTTCGAGATAGACCCAGGAGGACCAGACAATCGGGCCGCCGACGCCGAGGGCGGTCACGGTCGTGGGAATAGCCCGGATGAGGAACCAGTTCGTCACCGAGATTTCGCCCAACGTCGGCATCTGGCCGATGAGGTAGGTCATCACCCCGCCCCACGCGCCGAAGATGATGACGCTGACGATGCTGGTGATTAGCACATCCCCCAGAAAGGCCCAGGCCGCCCAAATCGCGGCCCCGCCCAGGCCGAGGATGACCAGGGTGGCCGGGACGGCCCGGATCAAAAACCAGACGGTGATGGAGCCTTCGGAGACGCGCCCGCTGCCCCAGCAGGTGTCACACAGTTGCCGCTCGACCTGAAATTCGCCGGTTCCGACCTGCCCCCAGGCGTCGCAGGTTTCACATTCGCTGCCGTCGGGCAGCCGTTTGGT
>CAZWZZ010001040.1:0-2592 GCA_964638395.1 uncultured Caldilineaceae bacterium | reverse complement strand
CGGGTCTGGTGCGCCCCGGTTTACCGCCCCGAACGCCCCCTGAGGCCACGGTCGCCACCCCCCCGCAGAAAGAAGAGGACGTCTTAGCCAGAGAAGCCAACGACCCCACGCTGCGTAGCACCGACGAAGTGACTGGCTACTATATCCATGCGACCGATGGCGACATCGGCCATGTCGAAGATTTTCTGGTTGATGACGAGCATTGGTTCATCCGTTATATGATCGTCGATACCCGGAATTGGCTGCCGGGCCGCAAGGTGATCGTATCGCCGGAATGGATTGAGAATGTGGTTTGGGCTAAGAGTCAAGTGCTGGTTAATTTGACTCGCGACACTATTAAAAATAGCCCTGAATATGATCCTGCCCAGCCGGTCACCAGAGAGTATGAAGCCGGTTTGTACAGTCATTACGGGCGTCCCTTTTACTGGACATAAAAATAAGGAGGAAATGTTATGGAAGTTTTTGAAGCTGTTAGAACGCTGTTGGCCGTCCGCACCTATCAGGAACGGCCTATCCCCGACGATCTCGTCATCGAAATCGTCGAAGCGGGCCGGCTGACGGGCAGTTCGCGCAACACCCAACAGTGGAATTTTATTATCATCCGGGACCGGGATAAGTTGCGGCAGTTAGGCCAGTTAGCCTCGACCGGTCCCTACATTGCTGAAGCGCCGCTGGCCATTGCGGTGGTTGTGCCTAACAGCCCTGTCGGCTACATCGACGGGAGCCGGGCCGCGCAGGATATGATGCTGGCAGCCTGGGACCGGGAGATTGGCTCGAACTGGGTCGGTAATGTTGATACCCCGGAAATTAAAGAACTGCTCCATATCCCGGAGGATCGGCTGGTGCTGACCATTATTCCGTTCGGCTATCCCGCCGAAGCAGTTGGCCGGGGCGTCAAGGATCGGAAAGAGATGAGTGAAGTCGCCTGCCTGGAGACGTGGGACCAGCCCTACACCGCCCCCCATTCCCACCGCTCCCAAGGGGAACAAGGCACAGGACCGACCTGGGATTAGAAGAAGCCTGAATAGTTACGAGAATAGATAGAAAGGTGGACATCGCGTGCGACGAATTTTTCCCTTACTCATCTTGACAATTTTAACGGTGATGACTGTTGGAGCCGAAACAGCCTCGGCCCAAAGCCCGGCTGACCCGCTTTGGCAGGCCAGTTATTGGAATAACCAATCGCTGGCCGGGCCGCCCGTGCTGCAACGGCCCGAAAACGTCATCGACCACAACTGGGGTAATGAGTCACCCCATCCTGATGTCAACGCGGATGATTTTTCGGCCCGTTGGGTGGGAAACATCCGGTTTGAGCCGGGAATTTACCGCTTCAACGCCGCCAGCGATGACGGTATCCGGGTCTGGGTCGATGGTGATTTGATTATCGACCAATGGTATGACCATCCCCTCCGCACCTTTACCGCCAACAAACGCCTGAGCGCCGGAAACCACCGCATTGTGGTGGAGTATTATGAAAATGAGAAAGGGGCTATCGCCCGGCTGTGGTGGGCACCGGCCCCGCCCAGAGACGATCAAAATTGGACGGGCCAATATTATGATAATTTGTCATTTATCGGTGAGCCGGTCGTCACCCGCCAAGACCCCCAAATCAACTTCAATTGGGGCACTCTCCCCCCGGCGCAGGGCGTTGCCCCCAATACTTTTTCGGTACGCTGGGTGCGGAATCTCGACCTGGAGCCGGGTACCTACCGCTTCACAATGACCGTCGATGACGGCGGGCGCTTGTGGGTCAACGGCCGGCTGGTCATCAATGCCTGGCAAAGGCAATCAGTCCGTACCTTGAGTGGCGATGCCTACGTGCCGGGCGGGCCGACACCGGTCAAGATGGAATATTTCGACCGGCAAAAAGCGGCCGTAGCCCAGTTGACCTGGGAAAAGGCCCCTGTCCAGACGAGGTCCCGGCTGGCCGAATATTTCGACAACACCAATCTGGAAGGGTCGCCCGCTTTTGTCCGTAACGACGAGACGATTAATTTCAACTGGGGTGCGGACAATTCGCCCAGCCCCGCCCAGCTTGGCCTCGACCGCTTTTCGGTGCGCTGGACGCGGACGCTGGATGTACCGCCGGGTCTTTACCGCTTCCGCATGCTGGTCGATGATGGCGGGCGGCTGTGGGTCGGCGATAAGTTAGTCATCGACGCCTGGCAGGTGCAAGCGGCCCAGGTCTACACCGGCCAGGTCATTCTCTCCGGCCAGCCGATCACCGCCCGTATGGAATATTTCGAGAACAGCGGTCGAGCGGTGGCCCAACTGTCCTGGGAGCAACGGGAAACGCTGCCCGCATCAGCCTTCGAGCAGGAGGTGACGACCGCTGAAGATTTGCCCCAACCCCTGGAAAGTTACGTCAACTATTTCGATACGGTCGGTCCCGAATTTAGTATTGCGGAGGATTGGGAAAATTTGCTGGAAGAAAATTATGACATCATAACTGAGGATAGTCGACAATGAGACCACATCTAGCCACATCTCACTTTGCCCCGACCCTCTGCGATTACCGACCCCCGCTCGGCGATGAACTCGCCGAGCTACTCAACTGCACCCCATCAATGGGGTTTCATCGGAAAAACCGGA
>CAZWZZ010001039.1:0-2597 GCA_964638395.1 uncultured Caldilineaceae bacterium | reverse complement strand
CCCGAGTAGCCTTGAAAAGGCGTATCGAGGGGTGCAGCCGCTCCAAACGACACCCCCTTCGACAGGCTCAGGACGCAGCTTCGATACGGCTACCGCCTACTCAGGATGCGTTTGTCGCTCAACTGCATAACTCCTATTAGAGTTGTTCCCCAATAAGAGCAACCAAAAATCGGACGCCGATTTTGACAGATGAACGCAGATAAAAATATTAAAATCTGAGTTATCTGCGTTCATCTGCGTCCTAAAATCAGCGGGACGTTACCTTTTGAATTTACGCCGGTTGCACCGGAAAACCGGCCTCGGCCAGACGCCGCTTGGCGTAGGCGACGACCTCCGGCCCGGTCGCCTCGACGGTCAGCCGTTGGCGACGTTGGTCGCTGCCGATCAGGCGCACCCCTTCGATCTCAGCCAGCACCCGTTTTATTTTGAGCAGGCAGTCGCCACAGTTATAGGTCGGGGCCGACCAGTTAACAGTTCTCACGATGATGGCTCCTTTCCGGGGGAGCGGTTCCCCTCCGTCGGAATTGTGTAACTTTTTTTCAGACCGTTGGTCAAAATGACGCAGCCCCCCTTGGCCGGACAGGCGACACAGTCGTAGTCGGTCGGATCAATGACCCGGAGCCGACCACGCTGGACGAGGGTGTCCAACATACCCTCTAAAGCACTGGCGTCGATCTCCAGGGTACGGCTCAACTCGTCAACGCACAGCGGGGTGCGGGCCTCTTGGAATTGAGTCAAAATCTGTTTGAACATCAGCCCCACCCCAAAAAGCGACCACCCTGATAAACCAACACCGCCAGCAGCCAGGCCAGACCAAATTGGTAGCCGGCCGAAACCCACATCCATTTCCAGCCATACTCCGCTTTGATGGCCCCCAGCGTGGCCACACAGGGGGTGTAGACCAGCACAAAAATCAGAAAGGCCAGAGCCGCCAGCGAGCTAAAGTTGGCGGTTAAGGCGGCGCTCAGGGCCGTGTCCTGCGGCTCGGCTTCAGCTTCCATCAGATTGACGCCGGGGATCAGGCTGACCAGCATCTTGCCCGCGTCAACGGTGGCTGTGCCGAAACTGATGATGATCTCCCCCAGGTCTTCGCCAAAGGTCGTTGTCGGCTCGACCTCTTCGGTGACAGTGTCGGCCTCGCCCACGTAGATTTGGGACATGGTGCTGACCACCACCTCTTTGGCGATAAAGCCGGTCACTAACGAGCCGGAGGCCTCCCAACTGTCGAAGCCGGCCGGGGCAAAGATAGGCGCGGCGGCGTGGCTGATCTGGCCGAACCAACTGTCGCGGGGGTTCTGGACGCCCCAGGGCAGGTTCAACAAAAACCACAACACAATCGAGACGGCCAGAATGACGGTCCCGGCTTTTTCCACAAACTCTTTACTCTTGGCCCAGGTGTGGATCAGCAAGCCCTTGAGCGTGGGCAGCCGGTAGGGGGGCAGTTCCAGAGCAAACATCGCATCCGGGCTATTTTTGAGCATGGTCCGGCTAAAAACCCAGCCGACGCCGGCGGCCAGGATGATGCCGAACAGATAGAGGCCGGTAATCAGGGTATCGGCGTGCTGCGGAAAAAAGGCCAGGCCAAAGACGACATAGACCGGCAGCCGGGCCGAGCAGGACATCAGCGGAACCAGCAGGCCGGTGGCCACCCGATCCCGCTCATTTTCCAGGGTGCGGGTGGCGTAGACCGCCGGGACGGCGCAGCCAAAGCCCAAAATCAGGGGGATGAAGCTCTTACCGTGCAGCCCGGTAAAGCTCATCAATTTGTCCATCAAAAAGGCGACGCGGGCCATATAGCCGGAGTCTTCGAGCAGCGTCAGGAAGAAGTAGAGAACGAACAGACCCGGCAGAAAGACCAAAACGCCGCCCACCCCGGCAATGGCTCCATCCAGCACCAGGGCGTGCAGCCACTCCGGCGCGGCGACCATCGTCAGCAACACCCCCGCCCAGCGGCTAATGGGGCCGGTGATGACGCCGTCCACCCAATCGAGATAGGGGGCCGAAATATCGACCACCAGCTTGAACATGACGTACATCACCACCAAAAAAATGGGCAGGCCCAACAGCCGGTTAGTCACAATTCGGTCGATGCGGTCGGTCACGGTGTAACGACTGACCTGCGAAGTATCGACCACCTGGCGGGTCAGGCCGTGGATAAAGCCGTAGCGGGCATCGGCAATGGCGATATCGACGCTATCGCCATAAACCGCCTCGATGCGGGCGCTGGCCTGTTTGACCAGCGTCAGTAGTGCCGGACCGTCCGGCTGCTTCTCGATCCGGGCCACAATATCCGCTTCGTTTTCCAACAGTTTGATAGCCAGCCAGCGGGGTTGGAAGGAGCCGGCTAAGTCCGGCTGCCGCTCGACGAGCGTAGTCAACTGCTCGATTTCGGCTTCGATCTCGCCGCCGTAATTCAGCTTGAATGGTTTCGGTTTCAGTGTGGCATCGCTTGCAGTCATAATGGTTGTCCTCCTCTTAAGCAACTAATCTTAATCTGGCCGGCTCCGGGTTGACCAACTGAACCACGGCTTGCAGCAGTTGGTCCAAGCCCTGGCTTTTGTTGGCCACCGTTTCCACAATGGGGACATTGCCCAGGA
>CAZWZZ010001038.1:0-2598 GCA_964638395.1 uncultured Caldilineaceae bacterium | reverse complement strand
ATTGGCTGATATGTATGATTTCATCTCAAATGCACCAATATATCAAAGATTTTGATGAAATTGTGGATACCAACGACTCAGATTTTGCCAATTCCGGGTTAAAGATGTCAAGCGTAATTCGAGTGGGACGTTTGGCAGTCGTTGAAGGAAGTAGCCTTCTTGGGGCAGTAGGTGAAATTGATGCTGAAAGATTAAAACGTATCAAGAAAAACCTCTCAGGCTGGCTAAGTAAATCATAACTCTATCCCTTCCATACCAAAAACTAGCCTTGTACCACCCCCTCAACCCAACCCATTTCGCCGGGCGTACTGGCCCGGTTCGTCTGGGCCGGCTGTGGCCGTCGCCGGGGCAGCGGGCGGGAGTGGCGTTTATGGCGTTTTGAGTTGGATGCGTTGATAGGGTTGTTTAGGCTGATAGCCCCCTCCGTTTGAGCGATGTTTGGCTCGCTTGAGGCCGTTTTCAGCGGGATGACCTCACCGAAGGCTACAAGCTCATCAAACGGTATGACCTCGACGGGATGGCTGGTTGGGTGGGGGGGCGGTGGTAGTACGTATTGCATATCCGTATCAGCGAAAATTACGCAATACGCTGAATGGCATTGAATAGATGGCTATGGTAAAATATCACCATACTGCATCGGATTTAATGCGGAGGTCACTCTAATGAGAGAAACAGAATTTCCTCAACCCACTGTTGTGAGAACTAACCGAGGCTTATCTATTGCCGGGACACGGATCACGCTTTATCAGATTATGGACTATGTTAAGGCAAATCACCCTCCTGAAATGATTCGTGACCATTTTCGGTTAACGATTAAGCAAACTGATGATGCGTTGAAATACATAGAAGATCACCGTGCGGAGGTTGAAACAGAATATCAGCAAGTCTTAGAGTATTCTGATGAAATTCGCCAATATTGGGAAGAACGCAATCGGGAACGTTTTGAAAAAATCAAGTCAATGCGCCCCAAACCAGAGCATAAACATCTGTATGATAAATTAAAAGCAGATAAGGCTCGGTTGGGGATGGTTTAATGCAAATATTGGTTGACCACAACATCGAAGGCCATGCTGTTAGATTATGGGATACATTGGTCGTCACCGAATGGGCAGAATTGTTATCAATCGAAATGCTCATGTTTACCGATGTTGGTTTATCTGTAGACAGCAGTGATCGAGCTATTTGGCGATTTGCTCAAGAGTATCAAATGTTGTTAATAACGGATAATCGCAATATGAAGGGCGAAGATTCGTTAGAACAAACGATACGGGAAGAGAATACCCCACTGTCTCTTCCCGTTTTGAATATTGGCAATGTAGATCGTATCATCAATGAGCGTGAATACCGTGAAAGATGTGCGACTCGTATCGCTGAAATCATCTTAGATGTGGCGTTTTGCGTTGGATGCGTTGATCGCGTTGTTTAGGCTGATCCCCCCTCCGTTTGATTGATGTTTTGCTCACTTGAGGCCGTTTTCAGCGAGATGACCTCAGCGAAGGCTACAAGCTCATCAAACGGTATGACCTCGACGGGACGGCTGGGTTGGTGGTGGGGGCAGCCCGCCTCACCAATGTTTTTTGATGGTGTTTGTGGCTGTGGTAGAATATTAGCATCTTAACTGTGAGGGTACGTTATGGCTGAGATCGTTTTTGCTTTACCGGTAAGCGTTGAGCAAATCGCTGTGGTTATCAAACAGATGGATTTGAATGACCAAAGGCGGTTACTCGAGCTTGTCCCTACCTTGCAACAGGCCGCCAGACAATTACCGGTTCGGACTGAAGAGCAAACTGACACCAACCTATCTCGCTTGCAGGCCGAGGTTTTAGCGGCGGTGGACAATCAGCCCCTGTCTGCTGACGAACCGTTTTTGGGTGGCTTGACGCTCAAGCAATACCACGCGTTGCCTGAAGAGAAAAAAGCCGCGTTGTGGGAGGCGTCGGGTGTTGACAATTTGCTTGAACTGGAAGAGCAAGAGGTCGCTGTAGATGCGCTGTCTGCTTGATAAAGTGACAGCTCGGCATACCGTTCAAGGGTTACTGAAACTGGCTGAAAATCGTCATCTCACCAGAGAAGAAATAGCAGCCCTTGATCTTTTTTCGCTGGCCCATCCCCAAGAAATGCAGTTTTTTATTGTGCCCCAAACCGCCAGTGTCTTAGACAGGTTGGCTCAACTGCCGCACTATGCAGCAATCATTCAGTTGTTTTTGGGACGGGTTGAGGTCATCATCCCCGCTCGTTACTTCAAACGGTGGGCACGGCGACTACGTGATTATGACTTTACCAAAGAAGATGCCGCTGTCTTGGCCTTGGGGACATTTGGCACGAATGAAGCAAAGAATATACTGGGTATCAATGTTATTGCGACCTTTGACCAACCCATGATAAATCAATGGTCTATGAAACAATCGGCTATTCTGAAACGATTGGCAGCCATACGAGATCAGGTTCCTACACCCTATAACCAAGCGAAACTGCCTCAAGTCTTACGCCCCGAACAAATAGATGTAATCTAAAACTTTGCCCCATTGCTATCCTACGTATTGTACCAAACACCCCTCTCAACCCAAACCATTTCGCCGGGCGTACTGGCCCGGTTCG
>CAZWZZ010001037.1:0-2598 GCA_964638395.1 uncultured Caldilineaceae bacterium | reverse complement strand
CTATCAGGAGGTGTCTATGAAAGGCGACGTTATTATCATTGAAGAACATCATCGCAAAGCAGCGAAGCAGATTGTGGACAAACTACTGTCCCGGATTCAGGCCAAAACGGGTCGCTACACTATCACCGTAGCTGGCGAGTCGGGCAGCGGCAAATCGGAGACGGGTCAGGCTATTGCCGAGGAGTTAGCCTCGCGGGGCGTGCCCAGCGGTGTTTATCAGCAGGATGATTACTTTGTGCATCCACCCCGGACTAATCACGAAACGCGGGTCCAAGATATTAAATGGGTCGGGCCGCAGGAGGTGCGTCTCGATTTGCTGGATGAGCATATGCAAGCGGCATGGAACGGCCAAAACGAAGTGGTCAAACCGTTGGTCGTGTATGCCGAAGATACCATCGAGGAGGAAACAATGAGCCTCGAAGGGTTGAAGGTTTTGATTGCCGAGGGAACGTATACCACAATGTTGAAGAATGTGGATACCCGCGTCTTCATCGCTCGCAATCGGCTCGAAACGATGGAGTCCCGTAAAAAACGGGGCCGGGAAAAAATGGACCCCTTTATTGAAGAGGTCTTGATTATCGAACATGACATCATCTCGAAACATCGAGAGATGGCCGATGTCATCATTACCCGAGATTATGAGGTTGAGTTCAAGTAAAGTTTGAGATAGATCAAAAATCCAAATTAGTGCCACGAAACCTCGTGGGGGTGATACATAAAACGTGAAACGTATTGCGGAAAGGTTGATGACGTTTCACGTTTTGCGTTTTATGAGATTATCGGTTCTCTGAAATTTTTTGTGGTGAGGGCATCCCTATGCCCGCTATCGCATTGGGATGCGCTACCTCACAAAAGCTCATAGAGCCAGCTTATCAACCCCCTGAGTCCCGGTTGGGCCGACCTTGCATTTTCGCCCAAATTAAACATAATGAACGGGTATCCCCAAAAAATTCATCACGAAGGAGCCAATTGATGGAACGAAAAGCCCGTAAATCACTGGAGCGGCTGCGCCCCCGCTTTGAACCGCTGCTGGCTGATTTGGATGAGGCGGCGCAGGAGATTTTCTGGCGGCGGATGGAGACCTACTTTCCCCAAGCCTTTGCCGCTCTCCTGGAGCTATACGGCACTTACTACTCTTTCTTTTACCACCTGGAGCTGATTCTCAAAACGGTGGCCCAATCTTATATCGACCGGTCTGCCGGCTTGAAGGCGCTCGACCAGGAGCGGGAAGCCAACCCGCTCTGGTTCCAGTCGGAAAAGATGATGGGCGGTGTCTGCTATGTTGATCTGTTCGCCGGTGATTTGCAGGGCGTTCGTCAGAAAATCCCCTACTTCACCGAATTGGGGTTGACCTACCTGCACCTGATGCCGCTCTACAAAGCGCCTGAAATCAACGACGGTGGCTATGCCGTCAGCAGCTATCGAGAGGTGAACCCGGCGCTGGGTACGATTGAAGATTTACGGGAGTTGGCCACCGCGTTGCGGGAGCATGGCATCGGCCTGGCGTTGGATTTCGTTTTCAACCATACCAGCGATGAGCATGAGTGGGCGCTGGCGGCTTTGCAGGGAGACGAAGATTTCCAGGATTTCTACTGGACGTTTCCCGACCGGACGATGCCCGATCAGTATGAACCACATCTGCGGGAAATATTCCCCGAATACGCCCCCGGCAACTTCACCTATCGCCGCGAGATCGACCGCTGGGTGTGGACCACCTTCAACCCCTTCCAGTGGGATTTGCGCTACTCCAATCCGGCGGTCTTCGATGCGATGCTGGGGGAGATGCTTTTTCTGGCCAATGTCGGCGTGCAGGTGTTGCGGCTGGATGCCGTGCCCTTTATCTGGAAAGAGATGGGCACCAATTGCGAGAATCTACCCCAGGCCCACACCATCATTCAAGCCTTCAACGCTCTGGTGCGGATTGCCGCCCCGGCGATGGAGTTCAAATCGGAGGCCATTGTGCATCCCAATGATGTGGCCAAATATTTTGGGCAGGGGGAGAAAGCGGGGCAGGAGTGTGACCTCTCCTACAACCCCACGCTGATGGCCTTGCTGTGGGAGAGCCTGGCTACGCGAGAGGTCAAGCTGCTGACCCACTCGATGCAGCGTCGTTTTCAAATCCCCGAAAGCTGCGCCTGGGTCAACTATGTCCGCGTTCATGACGACATCGGCTGGAGCTTTGCCGATGAGGATGCCCGCGATCTGTGGATGAACCCCTTCGATCATCGCCTCTTTTTGAATAGCTTCTACACCGGCCAATTTCCCGGCAGCTTCGCCAGAGGGCTGCTGTTCAACTTCAACCCGGAGACCAAGGATGGCCGCATCAACGGCACGTGTGCCTCGTTGGCCGGGCTGGAGCAGGCTATCGACGCGGATGACGAAGCTGAGATCGAGTTGGCCATTCGCCGGGTGCTGCTACTTTACAGCGTTATTCTCAGCATCGGCGGCATTCCGCTCCTCTATTTGGGGGATGAGTTAGCCACGATCAACGATTACAGCTACAAGGATGACAAATATAAGTTTGATGATAGCCGCTGGGTGCATCGCCCGCCGATGGATTGGCAGCGGGCGGAGAAGCGGCACGACCCGGAGACGCTG
>CAZWZZ010001036.1:0-2600 GCA_964638395.1 uncultured Caldilineaceae bacterium | reverse complement strand
GAAAAAAGCGGCTTTTTGACTGGTCCACGGTTATATGCAGAGCTACCTCACATCTTGATCGGGACATAAACAACGTAAAATGATCCCCGTCCCATTTTACCCCATCGCGCTGGTTTTGTCTGTGCTTTAAAGCACAAAAATGGGACCAAATTTTGTCTTTGGGCTGGATATGGTACAATGGGCCGGCTAAACAAAGAGTCACTGCGTGGCCTTCGTGGATCAATTTTCTGGCTCAAAATGCAAGCAGTTGCCTGGTTAGAGACGAAAAGTAACCCCCTGGCGATAAGGAGACACCAATGATCAGTATGGCCCAGCGCGTTAGCGGCTTCGGCACGACCATTTTCGCCGAGATGACCGCCCTGGCCAACGAACATCAGGCCGTCAATCTGGGGCAGGGCTTCCCCGATTTCCCGGCCCCGCCCTTTCTCAAAGCGGCCGCCATCGCCGCCATCGAAGCCGACATCAACCAGTACGCCCCCGGCAATGGTCGCCCGGCCCTGCGCCAGGCCATCGCCAGCAAGATGGCCGCCCAATACGGCCTGGCGGTCGATCCCGATAGCGAGATTGTAGCCACCAACGGGGCCACGGAGGCCCTCTTCGCCGCTATTCTGGGCCTGGTCGATCCCGGCGATGAGGTGATTCTGTTCGAGCCGTTCTACGACTCCTACCTGCCCGCCGTGCAGATCGCCGGGGGCCGGCCCCGCTTCTACACCCTGCGCCCCCCCGCTTGGTCCCTCGACCGGGAAGCGTTGGCCGCCCTCTTTTCCGAGCGGACGAAGCTGATTATCATCAACACCCCCCACAACCCAACCGGCAAGGTTTTCAACGAGGCGGAGTTGCGGCTGATTGCCGACCTGTGCCGGCAGCATGATGTCATCGCCGTCACCGATGAGGTGTATGAGCATATCATCTTCGAGGGTAGCCAGCATATCTGCCTGGCCACGCTGCCGGGGATGGCCGAGCGGACGGTGACGATCTCCAGCGCAGGCAAGACCTTTAGCGTGACCGGCTGGAAGATCGGCTGGGCCATCGCCGCCCCGGATTTGAGCCGGGCCATCTTCCGCGCCCACCAATTTATGACCTTTTGCAGCGCTGCGCCGCTACAAGAAGGGGTCGCAGTTGCATTACAGGCCAGCCCCGACTATTATATAGAAGTGGCCCAAATGTACCAGGCCAATCGTGATTTTCTGGCCGAGGCGCTCGACGGGGCCGGCTTGACCCCCATCATCCCGGCGGGCACCTATTTTATGATGGTAGACATCAGCCGTCTCGATTTCCCCGATGACCGGGCCTTCTGTCACTATCTGACGACCGACATCGGAGTGACCGCCATTCCGCCCAGCCTGTTTTATCACGATCCGGCGGACGGGGCCGGCCTGGCCCGCTTTGCCTTTTGCAAAACGCGGGAAACGCTGGCCGCAGCGGCCCGGCGGTTGAAACGGTTAAAGTATTAACATAGTATCACGTTAGGAGAAAATATTATGGCAATGACGCAAATTTCCGCCCGCTGGACCGGCGAGGCCCTGAACTTTACGGGGCAAGACAGCCGGGGCAATGAAGTTTTAATGGGCAAAGGGGCAATGTCGCCCACCAAAATGATGTTGATGGGGCTGGCCGGTTGTATGGGCATGGATGTCCTCAGCATCTTACAGAAGAAGAAACAGGATGTAACCGAAGTGACGGTCGAGGTTATCGGCCACGTCCCCGATAACTACCCCAAAGGCTACCACACAGTCGAACTAAGTTTCAACGTCAAAGGCAACAACGTCAAGCCGGAGGCCATCGCTCGCTCTATCGATCTATCGGTCACCAAATATTGCATTGTTGGCCAAACGTTGCAACAGAATGTAGACATCCAGACCACTTTCACCATCTATGAAAATCAACCAACCAATGGTCATCAGCTAATCAGCGACGCGCAACCAATCAGCGACCTGGCGTGACCACCCCCAAAATGAATGAAGCCCAACGTCGTCTGGATGCGCTGCACGCCGAAATGCGCGGCTGCCGGCGCTGTGCCGAGGCGGGCTACTTCATCGGCAGTCGCCCCGTTTTCGCCGGCCCGGCCTCGGCTGAGGTCATGCTGGTCGGCCAAGCCCCGGCCAAAGTTGAGACGGGCCAGGCGGGACTCCCCTTTGGTCCCCGGCGGGGCGGGCAACGCTCCCTGCTGTGGACCTGGTTGGAGCGGGCCGGTTGGCGCGAAGCGACGTTCCGGGCGAACCACTATTTCTCGGCCATCACCAAATGTTATCCCGGCAAAAGCAAGAGTGGCCGGGGAGATCGGCTGCCGACGGCCAGGGAGCGGGCCTTGTGCCAACCCTGGCGCGAGCGGGAGCTGGCCATTATCCAACCCCGGCTGATCATTGCCATCGGGCGGGTGGCCATCGAGCAATTTCTGCCTGACCTCAAAGGCAAACCGCTCGACAGCTTCATTGGTCAGGTGGGTCAGGTGGGTCAGGTGGGCCAGGTGTCTGAGCGGGAACCGTACCACGTGTTGCCGTTACCCCACCCCTCCGGCGTTAGCCGCTGGCTCAACCGGCCGGAGAACCAGGCCCTCGTTGACGAAGCATTGGAGCAGTTGAAGCGATTAAAAGAGACAT
>CAZWZZ010001035.1:0-2602 GCA_964638395.1 uncultured Caldilineaceae bacterium | reverse complement strand
GAATTTTGTAGCGCAAATTAGCAATTTGCGCCGCGTTGTAGCCCCAAAGCGGAACGATTCAGCAAATTGTTCTACGAACTGCGGAACACCTATCTCCTGGCTTCGTCCTAGTTTTAATGTATGAATGGTAAAAAGAGCCGGTGACGATTGTCAGGGAACGGCTCATAGTTGGAGCGCTCGTTGTGGAAAACGCAGACAACATCCTGCCCTGTCTCCAACGGCACGGTGATACTAAAATCGGTCTCCGTTTCTACGACCGGGGGGAAAAAGGGAGTCGAGGTTCCATCTTCTTGAACCTCACAGCCTACAAATAACAAACTCCAATGAGGATCGGGCAGTGAGTCTTTCAGCTCGCGGATGGTGTATGCTCCCGCTGGCAAGCTGTCTTGGCTGTACATCTCTCCATCATCGAGCGTGAATAGTCCCAAATCACCGTCAAAAGCAAAGTCATCCACATTGGCCGGTACGGTCTCATTAATAATGGTCATCGAGTCGTCACTCTGCTGCACGGCTGAGAAATCACAATCGAGGTGTTGGCCCGGCTCTAACTCAAATGTGACCCCATTGCCCCCGGTCAAATTATTGTCACACTCAGCCGTCACGGTATAGCCCGGTTTGGGCACTTCTCGGAGCGTGTAGGCATCAGGCTCCAACTCAACGGTCCGGCTACCGCCGGGCGGGGCGATGGTCGTCAGACTTTCATCATTGATCTCAAATTCCCAATCACTGGTCGGGGGTTGACCGGTCACCAGCTTGGTGACGGTCACTGAGCTGGGCTTGATCGTATTGGTGAAAACGCACTCAAGCGTCGCCCCCCGGGTTAGTTCAAACGTAATCTGATTGCCGGCTTCACTGACCGGCCCACACTGAGCCACGACGTCATAATTTGGATTAAGTGCCTGTTCAAGGGTATAAGAACCGGACGGGCCTTCAAAAACAAAGGTTCCGCCGGCAGGGCCAAATGTGGTCAACGGCGCACCGTTGAGCGTGAATACCCAATCACTGTCCGGCAATTTTCCTTCGACCACTTGACGCAAGGTGATAATGGATTCGATCTCGGCTTCGTAGGCACCGCTATCACAGGCGCGTCCCTGGGGACGGACAACGCCCCGTTGGTCCCGCTCAACGCCGCAACTATTCGCCTCAAAACGATCCAACGCGGGACTGCCCGGCAGCAGAGCGTAGGTTGGGGTTTGGCCGCCATTGTTCCGGAGCGATCCCAGGTGCGGATCGATGCCGGTTCCGTCGCCTGTGGCGATGAAGACACCGGCACAGGATGAATCGCCCAATAAATTGTGCCCTAGCGAGGTGATCTGTCCTGCGTTCAACCCACAAACAGCCTGGGCTGAATGCCCGGCAGCCAGAATTGTGCTTTGTAGCGTGGTCCTCCCGGTGTTATTATAGATAGCGGCTCCCAGGTTTACGCCATCCTGACCATTGCCCTGAACGGTAGCTCCGGAGCCGCCCTGCCCCCCAAAAACACTGTTATCGGCAAAGGTGCTATACGCGACCGTGACCGTTCCGCCGTTGTTAAAGATTGCGCCTCCCAGACCGGCTCCCCCACCACCGCCAGCGCCTCCTTGGGAGTCACTTTGTCCCCCTGCGCCGCCGTTAAGGCTACCGCCACCACCGGCAGCGCCGCCACCACTGGCAACCGCGCCGCCGCCACCGCCGCCACCGCCGAATCCGGCATTCCCCCCGACGGTGCCGAGTTTTTCCGTACTCGCTCCACCACCGCCACCCCCGCCAAATGCACCGGGGCCACCGGGCAATCCAAGAAAACCACCGGCCCCGCCAGGACCACCACCAGTGCCGCCCTGCCCGCCAGTCTCACCGCCGCTGGAGAACCCTTGCCCGCCAGCACCACCCCGGGCTTGATTGCCGGAAAACGTGCTGTTCTGGATTGTGACCGTGCCACTTCTCTGATTGAAAATAGCGCCACCGAAACCGCCGGCCCCGCCACCGCCCCCCCCACCCCCGGTCAGGCTCCCCTTCTCCCCGGCCTCACCAACGCTGTGATTGTCTACAAACGTACTGTTCTGAATAGTCAGCCGACCGGCATTGTATACCCCGCCCCCATGTTGAACGGTATCCGCCATATTCCGGATCGAGCCGTTGCGAACGACGACACCGGTCAGGGTCAAGTTGCCGCTCGCAGCCACGTGGAAGATACGAAAGTTGGCGACGCCCTGTCCCGTGGCTCGTTCAATCGTCGCCCCCTGCCCTTCGATGGTGATCTGGCTGGTAATGGAAGGCAGGCCATTGGGACCATCCACGGTGTTATTAATCGTTGATACCGTGTACGTTACGCCCTGCTCCAGCCGAATAATATCATCCCCCCTGCCCGCCGGACATTCTCCCGCTCTGTTGCCGGATGATTGATTCGTGTTTGCCGACAGAATAGCTTCGATCAAGGTACATTGCCCGTCATTGATAACGTTCATTCCCGTCCCGTTGACCGATATGATCGTCATGGCCTGGCTAGTTACCCTCGACTCCGAACCTAACAACATTGTCAAACCTAAAAGTAGCCATAACCAAGTATTATTTTTAACTATCCACTCTCGCAACGTCTTGGTTAACATTTTTATTGTCCCGACCC
>CAZWZZ010001034.1:0-2609 GCA_964638395.1 uncultured Caldilineaceae bacterium | reverse complement strand
TGGGTCGCTTTCGATGATGACCCGCCGGGGGAGCAGGCCGCTGAATGGTGGCTGGAGGTGTTGGCTCACAACGCCCGCCGCCAGCGCCCCATCGGGGCCAAGGATCCCAACGGGATGCACCTGGCCGGGATGGATTTGCGGCAGTGGTTGGGGGGGCGGGGGGGCGGTAACGCCTGAGTTCACTGGCTGCTCGAAGGAAACCCCGCCTAAAAGTGTGGTTGGAGTACATACACCATTCTGATTATACACCAATTTTGCCGGCATTGTTACCTCGAATTTTGACCAACTTGGCAGGTTACACCACCACAATTAAACGCAGCTTGGGCAGTCTAGCGCAACGAGTTGTTAACCGAAATGCTGGATTGTAAGACCGGGTTAATAATAGATTTGCGTTTTCACCTTATCATAAAAACCCAACCCTGCGTACTCAATTCCCCACTTTCTTGACAATACCCCTTGACAAATGATCTTAGCTGTGCTAGATTTTATTTAACGCTGTTAATTTTTATTTACTAATGTAAGGAGAAATGTTATGGGACGATCTCGAAGGGAGAAAATTCTCGACATCACACGCGAAGAAATCAAAGGCACAGCCCGGCAATTGATGGCAGAAAAAGGTACCGCTGGTATCTCTGTACGGGCCATTGCCCGACAGATGGATATGACCGCCCCGGCTCTTTATCATTATTATGCCAGCTTGAACGATCTCATCACGGCCCTGATACAGGATGCTTTCACCCAATTGGCAGAGACCCTTGAAGCCGCTGCGGCGGATTCAGCCTGGACGACATCCGCCCAACAGCTCACCGCTGTTGCCCACGCTCATCGCCAGTGGGCGCTCACCCATCCGATTGATTTCCAGTTGCTCTATGGCAATCCGATTCCCGATTATACACAACCGACAGATGTCACCTATCCACCGGCGCGGCGCAGTTTTCTTGTCACCGCCGGAATATTTACCGCAGCGATTGAAAGCGAGGAAATTGATCTACCGGTTGAATATCGCGATATGCCGCCCGCCCTAGAACAATCGCTACTCGACCTGACACAGGTCGATGGGCATGACCTCCCGTTGCCCGCCCTGTATCTGGCCGCAACGGCCTGGGTGAAGATTCATGGCCATGTCATGCTGGAATTGTTCAATCTGATCCAACCCGTCATTGCTGACACAGACGAATTTTTTCAATACGAAGTACAAAATTTTATCCAACAAGTCGGTCTGAATTTACCGGAAAGGAAAAACTAAAATGAATATATATGCGCTAGAAACAGGTAAGGTCAAAATTACGAAGAATTGGCGCGTGGGGCGCGGCGACGGTATCAAGCGCTTGATGAACACCTTGTTTGACAGCAAATTCACCGAATGGCTGCCGATTTATGTGTGGGTGATTGAGCATCCTGAAGGCCTCATCGTCATCGATACCGGCATCCCAACGGACGCCAATAAGCGTATCTGGTTCCCGCCTTTTATGCCACTTGTACAGCGTGCTGCCAAATTCGACATGACCCCAGAGCAAGAAGTAGGCCCACAACTACGGCAACTCGGTTTTTCACCAGACGATGTGCGTTGGGTTGTGCTGACGCATCTGCATCAAGATCATGATGGCGGGTTGCATCATTTCCCAAATGCCGAGTTCGTCGTCTCGTCTAAAGAGTGGGAAATGGCCACTGGGATCAAGGGTCGGTTGAATGGTTACTTGAATCAGCGCTGGCCTGATTGGTTTCAACCACGATTAGTTGGTTTTGATCAGACGCCGTTTGGCCCGTTTGCTGGCCATCATACGCTCACCAAATCAGAGGATATCCATCTCGTACCGACACCCGGACACAGCCCGGGGCATCTGTCGGTGATTTTGGTTGAAGGCGATTTATCTATCGTTTTTGCAGGGGATGCATCTTACACGGAGGAGTTGCTCATTGCCCGAAAACCTGATGGGATTGGCGATGATCCGCAAGCTCAACAAGACACCCATCTGAAGATTCTGGCCTACGCAGAGCAGCATCGCACGATTTACCTGCCAAGTCACGATCTTGGCTCGAAGGAGCGGCTAGAAAATCGCACCACCATCAATATGAACCGTGAATTGGAGGTACAAGTACGATGAAATTTCAAAACGTGATTGAGATTCAAGCACCAGTTACCGAGGTCTTTGAGTTTGTTGCCGATATGAGGAACATACCCAAATGGAATTATTTTGTGATGAGGGTGGTTCAGGAAAATGGGAACGGTCCTGAGCCTGGCGCACGCTATCACCAAACACGAAAAACGGACCACCAACGTTATGAGATAAACCATTACGAACAGGGGCAAAACCTGACGATCCAGACTCTTCCTGGCTCTTCGCTTGTGTTCAAGCGTCATCTACGATTCGAGTCCGTCGCTGACGGTACACGCCTGATTGACCAGATGTCGCTCCGTACACGCTACCCTGGTATACTCGAACGCTTGGCGGTTGGGAGCATTCGCCAGGCCGTAGCGGAGAATTTGGGCAAGCTCAAGGAATTGCTGGAGAACGGGCAGACTCAACTTCAAGACGGGCGGGTCATCAATATGGCTAGGAGTTACGCAGTTGAGCGACAAACGCATCCTGAGTAGGCGGTAGCCGTAT
>CAZWZZ010001033.1:0-2609 GCA_964638395.1 uncultured Caldilineaceae bacterium | reverse complement strand
CCTAAGTTAGCAGGATGCCAGGATTGTAGCACACTTTGACTGTTATTCAAGCCTTCCCTGGGCAGGGCAAAGATAGTTCTCATTTGCCGGAAACGGGCCTGTTGGTGTAAATTCAAAGCCATGAGCCATCTCTCTCCCACGCAACAATATGTGCTGCGGGCTCTCATTACCGGCTGGACGCTCAAAGTCCATCGCAGCCTTGATGGGCAAAAGCGGTATCGCCTCCACCCTCTCGACGGCGAGCCGGAGACAGTCCGTCGCCCCACAGTCGAGCGGCTGCGGGCGGAGGGCCTTATCGACAGCAACAAGAAGTTTCCGGCCGCCACTTATCTGCTCACGGAGAAGGGCCGGCAGGTGGCGACCGCCTTGAGCGAATCGGACAATCGGCCGCTGACAGCCAAAAATTATTGACCACCACGCCCAAATTATGCCAGACTTTTCAATCATTCAGCGCCTGCTCATCGCCCTGCTGTTTGGCGCGACTGCTGTAATCCACGGCGCGTTTGGGATCGGCTTTCCGATGCTGCCTACCGCCGGAATGTCGCTGTTCATCACCATGCAAGAGGCCGTCATTTTGACCGTGTGGCCCAATTTGCTTATCAACGGGCTGGTGCTGTGGAGCGGAGACAGACCGGGCCGGATTGTGGCCCGCTATTGGCCGTTGGCGGGGGCGGCGCTGGTGGGCAGCAGCCTGGGGGCTTATCTGCTGTTCATCGTTAGCCAGGCCACGCTGCAACTCCTGCTGGCCGGGGCGATCTTTGTGTACGTTTACACCAGCTTTCGGGGGTATCAGTTCAGGCTGGCCGGGGATAATCGCTGGCTGGCTGTGGCGTTTGGTCTGCTGGCCGGAATCATCGGCGGGGCCACGAACGCGATGGCGCCCATTCTGTTGATTTACCTCTTCTCCGTCACCGAGGATAAAACGGAGTTGGCCCAGGCCGCCAATCTCTGCTTCTTGCTAGGAAAAATCGCCCAGATTATCGTCATCTACCGCCAGCCGGGGGCCAGCCTGCCCAATCTCCCGTTTTTGCTGATCCTGACGAGTATCACCATCGGCACCCTTGTTGCCGGTATCCGTCTCCGCCGCACTATCCCGACGCTGTGGTTCAGGAAATTTATCCTGGGCCTGCTGCTGCTGTTGGGGGGCTTGTTGGTGTGGCGGGCTGTGCCTGGTTTGGTGTGAACCTTTACATTCGAGAAACGATATTGACTTGCTCGATAGCCGGAATTAAAATGTCATCACTCCGCCGGTCCGTTCGGTGGCACGAAGAAGATGATGCTTAAAAGATTATTGGTATCCGTATCCGTTAGTTGGCAGTTGTCCGTTGTGAAATATCAGTAGACCTCAACCACAAAGCTCGGAAGAGGTCTGTGACCTCCGACCGTCGGTTGCAAACCGGCTTGGAGCATTTGATTGCGAACTACTGAATATCCATACGGCTGTAACGGACGACGGACAGCTGACAAATGACAAAGGACAAAGGACAACTGACAAATGACACTCAAAGCAATTTCAACGGCGGCGTTACCACTGCGGCAATGGCCGGAGCCGGGGGCCTGGACGTATGAGGATTATCGAGAGTTGCCGGATGATGGCTATCGGTACGAGGTTATCGAAGGAGAATTGTATATGACACCAGCACCCAATATCGGGCATCAGAAATCGTCAGGAGAGTTGGAACTGGCCCTGCGAATTTTCGTTAAAAAGAATAAGTTGGGTGTGGTTTTGGATGCTCCCTGCGATGTTGTCCTGGAACCGAACGGGACGCCGGTTCAGCCTGACATTTTGTTTGTCTCCAACGACCGCTTAAACATCATCACCGAACAGAATGTCTCCGGCCCGCCCGATCTGATTATCGAGATTTTGTCCCCCTCCACCCGTGACCATGATCGAGACACGAAGTTTACGCTGTACGAGGAGGCTGGCGTGCGGGAATATTGGCTGGTCGATCCTGCCGCCCGGATGATTGAGGTGTTTGTCTTGGCTGAGGGGGCATACACGTTATTGGGGCGTTTTGGCGCAGAGGAGTCGGCCCGGTCGCAGGTATTGGCCGGATTTAGCGTGACGGTGGCGGAGGTAGTCGGGTAGGACGACCTGACCGGCGTTAACCAGTCGTCCCTAAAGTGGAGCAGTTTTTGAAACTGCTCCACTTTTTATTTAAGCAACGCCGCGACAGTGGCCGCGCCCCAGAAGGCTAGTTGGCGGGGGCGGGCGGCGCGGCCTCGCTGGCCGGGGCTGGCCCCTCCTCCGCCAGGGTGACGAGGGGGGCGGTGGTTCCGCTGCGGTTTCCTCCTCGGCGCGGGTGACCGCCGGTTCGGGCCGGGTGTGGTTATCGGGGGGTGGTGGGTTGGGCATAGGGGCCTCCTGTGGTTGGTTGAATAGCAACCCAGAGTGGAGATTGAGATTGGAGCAGTTTCAAAAACTGCTCCAATCTTCACGCTGGCTCAATTATAATCGAACCTCACCCACCGAGTCAATGAACTGTTACTGAAGGGTTGCTGAGGTTTGTGAGGCATTGGGCGTCATTGGTGGTAAAGGTATGACGATGCCCCAATCGGTAAACGGATATCGAAATGACAAAATTAGGGGGTAAGCCACCCTCTTCACA
>CAZWZZ010001032.1:0-2615 GCA_964638395.1 uncultured Caldilineaceae bacterium | reverse complement strand
CGTGGGCCACAACCTCCCGGATCAGATCGCGCCACAGCCCGACCCGGCGGTGATAGTCGGTCACGCCGCTGTGGGGCATCTCGTTCAGGGCATCCAGCAGCAGGATAACCCGCCCCTGCCGCAAATAGTCGGCCAGCGGCGGCAGGGCCGGGTAGCGGTCGCCCCAGGCGGCCTCCAGCCAGGCCCTCGGCTCGGCCTCGGCCCGGAAGCGGTTCAAGGAAATGAAGAACGTGACCGTCGGCCCGTCGGCCCGCACCTGGTCGATGTTACAATCCATCTGAAAGCGGCGCAGCAGGGTCGATTTACCGGAGCCGGGCGCGCCGAGCAGGACCAGAGCCGGATGATCGGGCAGGCTGGCCAACACCTCCCGCAGGTCGTTGAAACGGGTCGCCTCGGCCTGCCAGCGCTGGGGCGTGGCTTCCCCCTTATCCAGGAGCAGGGTCAGGGTGACGAACCGTTTATCCAGGGCGTAGCGGGGCAGCGACCAGGCGGCAATCTGACCGAGCCGCTGCTGGATGAGGTCGGTTGGGCTGTGGCGGATGAGCGTCTCCACCTGGGCCTGGCTCAAAAAGGCGGGACCGGCCTCCTCTCGAATAGCCCGCAACACGGCGGCAAAGGCGGGCGGCAGATGGCCATATTTAACCTGTTCCAGGGCAGCCAGCTTGGCCTGCGCCCCGGCGATCAACTGCGTTCGCTCCTGCCGCTCGGCCGGCGGTAGCTCGCCGGCCAGGGCCGCCTCTTGCAGCCGGATGAACTGCTGAAGCCCCTCGACCTGGGCCTCCAGGCCGGTGGTCAGCTCCAAAATCAGGCGGTCGATCTCCCGCTGCCGCTCCACGCCCACCTGTGACTTGAGTTCCTCCAGCAGCACGACCAGCGCGGGCCGGTCGGGGGCGACGTCGCCGTAGTCGGCCAGTTGCTTGACCAGCCGCTGGGTAAAGGGGGTCGCCGCGCCTGTCCAGTTGATTTGATGGAGGACAGGCGAGCCGACCAGCGCCGCGGTCAGCAGGGCCTGGCGGTTGGCCGGGTCGTTCATCTCCGGCAGGAGGTGGTGTACAATGCGATCAAAGAGAGGTTTGTCCATAAGTATTAGTATCTAAGGAACGGGCATTTAATAAGTTGTGCATTTGAACCATGTCATTTCGACGCCGTAGGCGGAGAAATCCCCCAAAACGGCTGTTTGCCCACGAAGGTTTCGGGGATTTCTCGCTATCGCTCGAAATGACATGCCCAAGTTAATTGATTCTCATTTCTAAGCAGCCAACTTCACCCGGACATAAATGCTCCGGGCTACCCCTTCGGCAGCACCGGATCAATCCGGTTTTCTGTTGTAACCCCATTGATAGGGTGCTGTTCGATAGCGCGGCGAGCCTGTCCTGAGCTTGTCGAAGGGTTCATCGCCGGGCGGGGGTAGGGTTACTGTAACGATTATCCAATTGTACCACGTTTTGAACGGGGATAAAAACTTTTCAAAGCCGACGCTTGGACTGCCTGCCGCTAAATTCATCCAAATGGATGACCCTACTCATCCCAAACGAGTAGGCCGCCAGGCCGAGCCACAATCAGCCCGCCGGCCGTTGTCAAAACCGGGGTGGTGTGCTATCCTCTATAACTGGTATATCTCAGGACTTACGCAGTTGCTTGACCAAACCCCCTCCCAGCCTCCCCCGCAACGGGGGAGGAGCCAAATCTCCCCCCGATTCGGGGGGATCAAGGGGGGTGTGCGTAAGTCCTGATCTTAAATTTTAGGGGGTCTTCAAAGGTAATCATCCCGGTAATCATCCCGGTAATCATTCCGGTGATTTGGGGATGAGGCGCTTTGGAGATTACACAATCTCCCTATCCTCCAATCTCCAAATCTCCAAATCTCCAATCTCCCCAGATACCCCCTCAACGCAACACAGGTGAATCCTATGGGCCAAAGCAACAACCCTTTCAGCCGCTTCACGCAGGGCTGGAGCAGTTTAGAGAAAACATTGTTGGTCGTGGTCGTTCTGCTCTGTATCGGGGCGGCCACCCTGGCTACCGTCGTCGGGGGCTTCTTTGTTTTTGAAGAAGCGGAGCAAATCGCCGAGGAGATCGACGGGGGCGATACGGTCACGCCGACGGCCACGACCGCCAGCGACGTCGATCTCGGCGACGGTGGGGATTTCGACGGCGGCGACCTGGGGCCGTCCATCAGCCTCAGCCCGGCGGTCGGGCCGCCCGGCAGCACGGTCACCATTCAGGGCACGGGCTGGCCGGCCGGGAGCAAGGTCATCATCTCCCTGGTTCCGTCCCAGCCGCCCAACTACGCCATCAGCAGCGCCATTGTGGACGGCAACGGCGGCTTTACCGTGGACATCATCGTGCCCTCCGACCCGCGCTGGCTGAATGAAAGTCCGGTTCCGGTGCTGGTCGAGCTGGAGGATGGCAGCCAATCGGCCCAGACCTTCCTCAACCTGACCAGCCCGGATGATGCCGCCCCGATGACCCCCATCCCCATCGACCCGGCCACCCCCATCCCGGCCCAACCCACCCCCACACCCCAGCCTCCGGCGGCCAACGTGCCCCAACTAACCGTCACCACCAACCTGAACGTCCGCCAGGGACCGGGCACGACTTATGATGTCCTGGGC
>CAZWZZ010001031.1:0-2616 GCA_964638395.1 uncultured Caldilineaceae bacterium | reverse complement strand
ACAGATAAAAAGCATGAGCAGAGAGGAGCAACCCATGCAGCAGGAATACAGTTCCGACGATATGGCCCAGAAGATTCAAGTGGATCGGGCGCTACGGGCTGTCAACTATTTAAAGGAAGAAGCGCAAGATTTGGAGGAAGAGCTGGCGGACGCACTCAAAAAGGTAAAGCCAGCCTATAAACCCAGCGCCGTCAATTTGATCCATTACCTGGCCTTGCGCCGCCACGATGTCCGCCAGCTACAGAATGACTTGCGGTCGTTGGGGTTAAGCTCTCTGGGCGGTATTGAAGCACACGTCATGGCCTCATTGAATGCCGTGCTGATGGCCCTTCATCATCTGGCCGATCAACCGGTCACCCTGCAAGACCTTCATTATCATCCTATTGACCATTTTGTGGGCAACAATCTATTAGAGGAACACGCCGTCACGGTTTTGGGGCCACCGCCGAGAAATCGGGCAGTGCGGGTGATGGTCACCATGCCCACCGAAGCGGCCGACGACCCGATGCTCATCCAAGAGTTGCTGGCCAAGGGCATGGATCTGATGCGGATCAATTGCGCTCATGACGGGCCTGAAGTGTGGAGCCGGATGCTCCACAATTTGCGCCTGGCTGAAAAGGAACTGGGTAAACAATGTCGCGTTGCTTTCGACTTGGCCGGGCCTAAGTTGAGAACCGGCCCCATCATTCCCGGCTCCGAGGTGGTCAAATGGCGACCAACCCGCAATCAACTGGGGCAGGTCATCACCCCGGCTACCGTTCTATTGACCACCGACCCGCCGGAGCTGGAGGGGGCGATCCAAACTCGCCTGGTATCGGGTGAAACCGTGTTGCCGATAGAGGGAACGCTGCTGACACTGGCTCAGGCTGGCGACGTTATTCGTCTGAAAGATGCCCGCGACCGGCGGCGGCGTCTGGTGGTCACCGAAACGACGGCCACCACCTGTCGGTGCGTATGTGATCGAACCGGCTATGTGGTTTCAAATACAGCATTGACCCTGGTTCGTGATGATGAGTCGGTGGGTACAGATCGCATCGCTCAGTTGCCGTCGAGACCCCAACGATTGCTTCTTTCTAAAGGTGACACCCTCATCATTACGCCAGACGACCAACCCGGCCAACCGGCTGACGTTGACGACACGGGCCAGGTGATTAAACCGGCCCAAATCGGCTGCACGTTGGCTCAAGTGTTTAGCGACGTAGCGGTGGGGCATCGCGTTTTTCTGGACGACGGCAAATTTGGCGGCATTGTGCGCCACAAAGCGGACGATCACTTTCAGGTGGAACTGACCCGGGTAGCCGGGGGCACGGCCCGTTTGGGCGCTGAAAAAGGTATCAATCTGCCGGATACTGTGCTGAATCTACCGGCCTTGACGTCGAAGGATTTAGAAGACCTGAAATTTGTGGTCAAGCATGGCGATTTGGTCTCTTTATCCTTTGTGCAGCGCCAGGCAGACATCGAACAACTGGTGGCTGAAATTAAAAAGCACCAAGCCGAAGGGCCTGGTATTATCCTGAAGATTGAGGGGCAGACCGCCTTCAGTAACCTCCCCCGTTTACTGTTAACCGCCTTACAAAATCCGCCGGTGGCGGTCATGGTCGCTCGCGGCGATTTGGGGGTAGAGGTTGGTTTCGAGCGGCTGGCCGAGGTGCAGGAAGAAATCCTGTGGCTGTGCGAAGCGGCTCACGTGCCGGTCATCTGGGCCACCCAAGTCCTTGAATCGCTGGCTAAACGGGGTGTCCCCTCCCGCTCCGAGGTGACCGACGCCTCGATGGCCGGCCGGGCCGAATGTGTAATGCTCAACAAAGGCCCCTACATCACCACGGCTCTGGAATTTCTGAATGATATTTTACAACGGATGCAAACCCACAGAGTCAAAAAACGCTCCACCTTACGCAAATTAAGCGTTTCAAAAAATTTTTAGAAATCATAAGGTAGGACGTTTGTACAGTAGACAACCCACCACATGACCCAAGTATTTCTTTAAATTTTGCTTTAGAATAAAAGGGATGGTTCATATCCTCAAGAAATTTGGGTGATAACTTCGTAAAACGTAAGGCGTAAAATGTAATCTTGATAGCGTATCCTTCGCTATTTTACAACTTTTCGTCTCATGAAATCATCCTATCGGCGGAAGCGAGGCCCGTACTATTGTGTTCATCCTCGACCATCGGTCAGCGATTCTATGTGCAGTGCTACCCACTGCCGGGAGTCAAATCCAAATTGCCACTGCTCATCGGTAGATCTTAATATTTGCTTACAGCCAAATATTCAGCTTCTTGTGCAAGCCACCGCTCAAATATGTTTTTCAATTCCGATTTACGCAAAAATGCCGAGGTCATTTTGTGCAAAACCGTTGGCTTGCCGGTCAAAAACCATTTATGCTGTACGCCAACGTTCGAATACAGTTGACTGCCGCTTATTTCAAAAAATATTGGTTTTTCTTGTTGGCGATATTTTCGCTACTTTTATCCAGCGGCCTAACGCCGCAATTCAGTGGACGCACACGACTCGACCGGGGACTGTGACGCTTAACGCCAAACGCCCAGCTTGCGCGTTCTACTGCAATTGCTTTGGTGCGACTCGTTCATCCGAAACCGTTCTCAGGAACGGAGG
>CAZWZZ010001030.1:0-2616 GCA_964638395.1 uncultured Caldilineaceae bacterium | reverse complement strand
GGGGTCGCTGCCGTCGTAAGCTAAATCGAAGCGATAGAGGGCCGGGTCGAGGCGCAGCAGATAGATTTGCTCGACCCGTTTATTTTCGTCCGCTTCATCTTCAGTTTCATCAAAAAGATTGATGACTCGGCGTTCCAGACCGGGCCGGCGTAAGACCCAGCCGGTGTCGGGAATAAGCGGCGTGGGGGTCAGCGTGGAGGCGAGGGTGGGTCCGGCTTCCACCGGAACCTGTGTCACCGTCGCGGTGGGCGGCGCGAGGATGACCTCCGGGAGAGGGGTGGGGGTTCCCAACCGGAGGGTGCAGAGCAGACCAAAGATAACCGGTGTAACTGTTAACGAAAATTTCAACAAAGGGTGTTCCAGAACCAAAATTTTGATGGGCGTGAGGCGGGCAACCTGTCTCGTGACTTATTCAGCAGTCTCTAACCCGCGCGGAATCCGTTTTTCGGCATCAAAAAATGGCAACGATACCACTTCACAGGTATGCTGATGCCCGGCCTCATCGTTCAGGGACACTGTTTCACCAAGCCAGCTATCTTGTCCCTCAGCCGGCCCGTAAAAGCGGACGTAGCCAATCCCCTTTTCAAGCGTGGGTGACCAATCACCAA
Organism: uncultured Caldilineaceae bacterium; assembly: GCA_964638395.1. GTDB lineage: Bacteria > Chloroflexota > Anaerolineae > 4572-78 > J111 > CAZWZZ01. The sequence goes on along the minus strand of CAZWZZ010001030.1, from coordinate 2,008 downwards.
TCTGCATCTGGCCGACCAGTGTGTCACCCGCGAATACCTTCATCCCCACCTTTGGGATGGTTGTGTCACACACCAGCCCAAACAGCAGACAGGATTTATCGGCCGCTTCCAGAGCCGACCGGCCGATAAAATCCGGCTTGGAAAGATCGACAAAGGCCCCCAATCCGGCGGCATAGGGCGTCATATCCGGTTCGATGTCGGTTCCGTAATCCAAGATTCCGGCTTCTACCCGGCGCACGCCCATTGACGAGACGCTGCTAAATTCCAAACCGTAGGGTTGACCCGACTCGAAAAGATGATCCCATAAGGCATGGTGATCGGTCGAACGGTTGCTGTACAGCTCGACCCCGATTTCACCCGTCCAGCCGGTGCGTGAGACCAGGAGTTCCTGACCGGCAAAGTTAAACATCCCGGCATGAAAATATCCAAAACCGGCCGGCAGTTGTCCGCCCGTCGCCGCGTTCAAGACATCCAGTGATTTTGGCCCCTGAATTTGCAGGACACGGGATTGCGGATCCGTGATTTTCACATCCAATCCCTCCGCCTGAGCTACCAGCCACGTTTCAAATTCACCGTTGGCCTTGACATACCAAAAGTGATCCTCAGCCAAACGAATTAAGACGCCATCCATCAACACGGTGCCGGCCGAGGTGCAGGCGATGGCATACCGGGCACGCCAGATTTTGAGATTTCCCACCCGACGGGTAAATACACGTTCTAATAACGCAACCGCATCCGGCCCTTTTATGTCGAGCGGCTTTTCGGGTACGTCATACAACAGAACGCCCCGGCGCAATTTCCAATAATACTCGATCACGTCTTCACCCCGGTGCAAGGGATAAAAGCGGTTGCAGTACAGGGCAAACAGCGTTTGATCGGTTATATACTTTTCTATGTAGGGAGATTGCTCAAATCGAAAAGAACTTAGCCGCACCACCGGGTGTGACTCGGCATAGACAACTTTTTTGGTCTCAATTTTACCGTTTGGCATTGTGTTGGGCTTCCTCCCCTTGTTTACTCATCCTTCTCCTTCGTCAACCGGGCCAACACCTGCGGAATAATCTGGCTCAATAAATCATTGTACTCGGTCGTGCCCAGCCTGGCAATGACTCTGGCCTTGACGCGGGCCACGATTTCTTCATCGGAGAGGGGGGCTTGCTGTGAAGCGGGGGATGAGGTTGAAGGAGCCGGGGCAGGCGCGGGTGTGGCGGGCAACGGCGGCCCGGCAAAATCGACCGTTTTCAGCGAGAGGCCCAGATCATTGGCCTTTTCGCGGGCCAGGTCGGTCAGGATAACGTCATCACTGACCTCGATCTCCGTCACCCCGGCCCGGTGCATATCGACGATGTCCCGTTCGGTGTAGAATGTCCTCATAACAAATCACGCCTCCCGCCCTTCGACGCCCTCGATGGCCGCCAGTGCCGCCGCCTTGGCCGTCATCATCTCCGACTCCGTGCCGCTCATCCACATCCGCCCGAAGCGACCCACCCCGGAAACGTGGAGCAGTTTAATATTGGCCTTTTTCTCGGCCTCGTTAGCCGCCAGGTTGATGTAGGCCGCCGGAGCCACCTCGAACACGAGCAGCGTCTCCCCGCCGACCAGCATCGAACCGCGCCGGAAGCGGTTCAGCAGTTGAGCCTGATAGGCGTCGATGTTGGTCACCACCTGCACCGAAGCCACCTGCGGTCTGACCCGATCCGTCTCTTGCAAACCGAGCCGCTGCAAGACCATCTCCCCCGCTTGCAGCACCGCCTGCTGGGAATGGGCGTGAATCTCGAACATCCCAAACTCCCGCTCCACCACCTGTGCGCCCGGTTTGGCTTCCGTGGCTTTGACGGCTATATCAACCATCCGAAACACCTCGTTGCCGGGGGCCACCTCCAGATAGAGCGAAGCCATACCCTCCACCATCAAATCCCCCTGCGTCACCGTGCCGATAAAGGCGGCAAATTGGGGCTGGGTGCGGTCTAAATAACAGTACGCTCGAAGCTGAAAATTGTTTTGGTCA
>CAZWZZ010001029.1:0-2617 GCA_964638395.1 uncultured Caldilineaceae bacterium | reverse complement strand
GTCAAGAAGACAAAAACATTGGCTCCTTTATGATTTAACTCCCGACAAATGTTCGGAATATCACGACGTAAAGATACCCCAGACGTGCCTCGGAAAGCGCCCTCAATCAATTCAGCCTGGGGACACCACCGCTGCCGTAAGCCTTCCAGAAAAGCCCGGTCTGTGGCCCCCTCGACCGAGTAGCCAATACTCATATCAGCATTTCCCGAAAGTGTAATTCACCCAAAGGCATATCCTCTAAATAGGTACGCAATTTCTGCGAATCGGGTTTGAGCAGGGCTGAATAGGTTCCTCGATCTTCCATCACGGTAATATTTTCTAAATATGCCTCGAAAAGGTCGATAAAATAGGGTGAATGGGACGTAAAAATATATTGTCCGGCGCTGCCTGTTGGGGCAAAAAGTTCAAATAGTGATTTCAAATAACGCACATATAGCCCGTTTTCCGGCTCTTCGATGATCGTCAGCGGTGGGTTGCTCTGGCTGGCGTTGTTCAGGATGATATAGGCTAAGGCCATAAAACGCAATGTGCCCCCCGAGGCGCTACTCACATTGAAACGGTTGCCCTGTTTATCCGTCAACTGCATATGGATACGCCCCCCGGCCGTCGTAAAATTAAGGGCGTCAAGTCGCCTTTCGACCTTTTGCGTTAACTCGACCAGACGGCGGTATAGACGTTCGTCACTATTTTTCATCTGAAAGAGCGCGGATGCTAGATTGGACCCATCTGAAGTGAGCGATTTGGCTTGGGGATCGAACCGATCATCCCGCAAGTTACGTCCCTCTAAATCATAGTATCGCCAACCGGCCAGATAATCACGGAAAAACATAGCCCGCTTGTTGGCTCGTCGATCATGAAGTTGGGACAGCATCGTCACGTCATCAGCCGTGGTTGTATTTTGAATACAAGCCTCGACCGGCTGTCCCGCCAGATATTCCACTTCATTGAGCAATCGAACCTCTCCGCCCGCATTTTCCAGTAATGTGACATCATTCCGACCAAATGAACCGCCAGAAACCTGCAGCCTTTCGACAACTATGTCAGATTCGTGCAAGCTCAGTGTGTATTGAAATGTTAATTTCTCAGCCCCCAGTATGAGATCACAAACACATTCAAAATCAATCGTTGGATGGTCGAAATAGACATTAGTTGGGATCGCAAAATCCAAAATCTCCTCAAATATATGAATAAGCATCTCAGGCCGTCGGGCGCTTTGGCTGAAAATATACAGAGCTTGACAAAAATTCGTCTTACCGGAGTTATTCACCCCTACCAGCAAATTGACAGTCCCCGGCTCGTAAGTGACGTTGATGAGAGATTTGAAGTTGTTGACTGTGAATTTACGTAACACGATAAACCTTTTTACTTCCAAGTCATCAGAGGCGCTCTACGGCGACAGCAGTGCCGCCGCCGGTGCCGTGGCACAATGAGGCCACGCCATACTTGCCGCCACTGTTATCCAGCGCGTTGAGCAGGGTCACAATGATGCGAGCGCCGGAACAGCCAATGGGATGGCCCATCGCAATGGCTCCCCCATAGATGTTGATTTTTTCATAGGGGATTTTCAATTCATTGCGTAGCAACACATTGTTCAGGGCAAAGGCTTCGTTGTTTTCAATCAGGTCGATGTCATCCAGATTCAAGGCTACGCTTTGCATCAATTTCTGAATGGCCGGGATCGGTGTTTCAGCAAAGCGCCACGGCGCTCCGGCAGTCCAGCTCGAACCAAGCAGCTTGCCGATGGGTTGCAGAGCGTATTTATCCACGGCTGCCTCGCTGGCCAAAATCAAAGCGGCTGCGCCATCGCTGATTTGGCTGGAGTTGCCGGCCGTCAGTTTGCCGTCCCGGTCAAACGCCGGGCGTAGTTTGGCCAGGCTTTCCATACTGGTTTCGGGACGAACCCCTTCGTCCTTATCAAATACCACAGTTTTGCGCCCCGCTTTGACTTCAACCGGCACGATTTCTTTGGCCAGGTCGCCCCGCTCGGTGGCTGCGGCCGCCCGTGTGTTTGACAGGCAGGCCACTTCATCCAATTCTTCACGGCTAACGCCGTACTCAGCCACTAACCGTTCGGCCTGTTTCCCCATCAATTCACCCGACATCGGGTCGGTCAAACCTTCATCCAGCAGGACATCTTTGAAGGTGAGCGGCCCGCCAAAGGCGCTCAACCCCAAGCCATACCGGGCCTGATAGGGAATGTGGAAGCCGGCCTGCGACATCGATTCGACGCCGCCAACCATCACCACGTCAACCTGATTGCTCTGGATCATCATCGCCCCATTCATCGTACTCATCATCCCGGACGAGCAGAGCATATCAAGCCCGTAGCCATCAACCGAATCCGGAATGTTGGCTTTGAGCGCGGCATGGCGCGGCAACAATTGACCGTGGCCATGTTTGAGGATATTGCCAAAGATGTAAAAGTCCAAACCTTCCGGCTGGATTCCGGCCCGCTCCACCGCCGCTTTCATTACATTGGCCGCCAGATCGACCGGCGACACGTTGGTCAACGTGCCGTTATATTTACCCATCGCTGTTCGCACGGCTGACGCTATATACACATCTCTCATAATAGACAGGGACTCCTTAAGAATTCAGGTTCTATGAGCTTTTGGGG
>CAZWZZ010001028.1:0-2619 GCA_964638395.1 uncultured Caldilineaceae bacterium | reverse complement strand
GACCACCCCCACCCGGACATAAATGATCCGGGCTATCCCTTCGGCAGCACCGGATAAATCCGGTTTTTTCGCTAAAACCCCATTGATGGGGTGCTGTTTGAAGCTCGGCGAGTTCATCGCCGAGCGGGGGGCGGGGATCCAAGCAGGTTGGAGCAAAGTGATATGTAGCTAGTTACGAAACGACCCGCAGACAATCAGCCGCCGTATAACGTCCGATGGAGCCTGAACTATAACCGAGAAACACCGTAAACTCGTGGCTCAGGTCGTCGGGCAAGGTAAAGTGACTGCCATCGGCCAGTTTTAGGCTGAGCGTTGGAAATTCATCCCCACTATCCAATTTTTTAATATCCGTTTGAGCCACAAATGACTACCTCCTTATAGGGGTTGATTAATTTGGGATCAGGATCAGTAGACCGCAATCCCATCCGTGTCTATTCAGGTAACCAGCATCCTGAGTAGCCGGAGTGAAACGGAGGCGTATCGAAGGGTGCGGCGAACGGGCCGAGTCTTGGCTCCCCCGCACCCTTCGATACGCGCTTTACTCCGTTCCGCGCTACTCAGGATGCTAGACCTAGTTAGCCTGAACAGTTACTCGCATCCTAAGTAAACCAAAGAATGAGGTTGTACCGAGAGGAAGGTTGCTAACTGTCCTGCTTATAATCCTTCCGCGTGCGTTGAGCCTGGTAGGTTTCGTAATGGCGGGCCTTCCGTCTGACCGCCGTCATCCCGGCGGCCATCTCCTCCTCAACCTCATCCAACTCTTTGGTTAATTTGGCGGCCACCGCTGCGGGCATGGCCTGCCCCAGTACTCGCCTGGCCGAGCGGAGCTTGGAACGCGCTCCCCGGACATCGCCGCTGTACTCGCTGCGGAGGGCCTCCATTTTGGCCTTTTCCGTTTCCAGACGACCGGCTTCGCTAAGAACCTCTTCGTTGACCGCCTGGGCCTCACAGGTGCGGGTATCCACATCGGTGAAACGGAGGGTCTCCCCCTCGACCTGCACGGAGCGGCGCTGCCGGACATCCTCGTAGCGTAGCGAGAGGGGCAGGCGCAGGTCGGCCCCGGCGTGGGGCGGCAGCGACAGCCTGGCCACCAAAATACGCTGCTCGCCGGCGTAAGCATCCCCCAGAAAGAGCCGCTGCCGATTGCCGCTCTGTTCGACCGGCATATCGTTGAGAATGGTCAGGCTGACCCCGGTCGGAACCTCGATCTCCAGGGTCATCTCGCGGGCCACGGTCTGCAACATTTCGCCCAGTTCCCCCTGGAAGTAGTTGGGGATTTGTTGGGGAGCGTCGATGAAGTAGAAATGGCCGCCCCCGGCGTCGGCGATGCCTTGCAGCAGAAATTGGTTGAAATCTGCGCCGACGCCAAAGGTGGTGCTGCTGATGCCCCGCTGCCGTAGCTCTTTGGCCTGATGGACCAACTGCTCATGATCAGTCAGGCCCACATTGGCCAGCCCATCAGTCAGCAGCAGCGCCCGATTGAGGTAAGCGTCGCTCATATAATTGGCGATTTGATCGCAGCCGGTGAACCAGCCGCCGCTGAGGTTGGTCATCCCACCGGGCCGCACCTGGCGAATACGGCGGATGAGATCATTCCGCACCTCGGCGGTCAAGCCCTGACTGGGGGCCAGCGTCTCCACGGTATCGTCGTAAATAATGAGCGAGGCCCGGTCTACAGCGGTCAACAGCCGTAGGGCGTGGATGGCCGCCTCTTTAACATACTCCAACTTCTGGCCACTCATCGAACCGCTGCGGTCGATAATCAAACTGAGGTTGAGCGGCAGGCGGTCAATGGGCCTGGTCGGGGTCGGCACCCGGAGGGTCAGCAGCAGATACCGCTCGCAGGGCTGGTTGAGGGGGATCAAGGGCCGGTCGGTTTGGGCTGTCAGGCTGAGGGGTTGTTCATTGAACATTGTTTGGGTTCCTTTCATTTTCAAATAAAAACGCTCAAAATTTGGCGGGCGATTTTGACAAGCCGCTCGATTTTTTGCCCCAACGTGCCCTGCACGGCCCCCTCGCGGATATGTAGCTCCACATCGGGGGTGATCGGGACCCGCTGCCAGCGCGTGACCTCGGCGGATTGTTGTAGCTCGGCCGGTGTCTCTGCCGTGGCGTCGCCCCCCCGACTGTTGGCCCTGAAAGCCGGTTGCTCCGGTGCCGGCGCTGATTTGCGGAGGACTCCCGGCACGTCCGTATCCGAAGATCGGGACAAGGGCCGCCTGTCGGCCGGCCGGGCCCCGACTTTGTGGCGCATCAACGTGCCGCTTTGGTCCGGGGCAGCCGCCGGGTTGAGCAGGGTTTGCAGGTACTCTTTGGCCGAGTCGGGCGCGGGGGAGGGGGGTGGCTCGCTCTGTTGCTTCTCCGCCAGCAACTCGACCACGGCCTGGTGATCTAAGCCGGTCAACAAGGTAGCGATTTCTTGCAGGGGCAGGAATTCAGCCTTCAAGATTTTGATGAGCTTCAGCCGGTCTAAATGTTCCTGGCTGTAGGTCGCCGCTCGCCCGCCGCCCGCCGGGGGCGATAGTAACCCCTCCGCCACGTAGTAACGGATCGTGCGTACCGTCACCTGGCCCGCCTCGGCCAATTTGCTAATGGTGTAGGTTTGGTCTGACATTTTTA
>CAZWZZ010001027.1:0-2621 GCA_964638395.1 uncultured Caldilineaceae bacterium | reverse complement strand
TCGATGGTCGCTCTGGCGCTCAAATCGCCGGCGGTAAAGTGGGTGACTGTCTCCGTCAGATGGAGAATGGGCCGGACGAACCATTGACCCATGACCACTGCCACCAGAACCACCGCCCCGGCGATGACCCCGGCCAACAGCAGCGTGGCCTCGTTTTGGGCGTGAACCGGAGCCAGAAAAATCTCCTGGGGTTGGAAAAAAGTGACCAGCCAGGGTTGGGTTTCCATCTCGGCGATGGCCACCTGGTTGATGAGGTCGCCGGTGGCGATGTCCTCGGCCTCGAAAAAGCGCTGGGTCTCCGGGTTGGAGAGATGCTCATCGAGGTCGTCCAACTGCATAATGAACAATTCCTCATCCGGCAAATCGGGCAGCCGTTTCCAGGCCTTCAGTTGCTCGGTCACTTTCGGCTCGAAGCGGACGATGGGGATGAAATTCACCGCCGGTTCGATGCCGTGGGCCAGATGAATGTGAAACTCATCAAACAGCACCCCAAACGATCCCGGCCCGGCCTGGTCATTCTTTTCGACCAGCAGCTCCTGCAACACATCGGCGCTGTACTGCACCCGCAGCATGCCAAAGACCTCATGATCGTCGTTGTAGACCGAATTACTAAAATAGAGGGAGGCTTCCCCCGTCATATCCGACACCAAAATCGGTGATACAGCCGGGCCGTCCTGCATTTCGCCGTCGGCGAATTTCTGATAGTAGAGCCGGTCCGATTTATCCCGACCTATGTTCTCGGCGATTGTATCGGCCACGTCGATACCGTCGGCATCGAGCAGGGCGTAGGAGACGATGTGGGGGCTTTTGCGGCTGAGGGTGTAGAGCAGCTCCAACACCTCCGCCTCCTGGGGACTACCCTGACGCTCCGCCGGCGACATACTGAGGTATTCGGCGAAGGCGGGCAGATGGGCCTCCGTCTCGACGGCGGTCAGATTGGCGCTGATAAAAGCATCCAGACTGGCCGCCGTCTGGGTGGCCACGGCGAAGAGGGCCTGGTTGGCATCCTCCGTCAAGGCCCGCTGGGTAATCATGCCGTTGATGATGGCCAGCAGGCCCAACGGCACCAACGCCACAATGACGAAGGCCGAGACAAGTTTAGCTCTCATCGAAAGGTTCATGGGTGATCGTTGCTCCCAAGATAGGCTTATTTTGATGTGGCAGATGGATAGGTCATTAAAAAGGATGAGCGGTCAGGGGCGTGACGTTCGAGAAATGGGAAGGGTGGTAATTTTCCGCTATCTATCCAATTGTACAGGAAATTGTACACGAAGCTGCTGGATTTGCCTATAATCTTTTAGGTTAGTTTGGAACGTTTGAAGGACCCGATTTGGATTGACTGACACTCAGTACATCCAAATGGACCTGGTGATTGTCACCAGGCCCTTTTATGGTAACGCTGTTGACAACGTCCACTCCAGCGCTGTTGGGGCCAAGCAGCACTACGATCGTCAATGGGAAGTATTCGGTTGGTGTTAAACAGTCGCGCTAAAGGCCGCATCGAAGCCTACATCGGCGGGGGTGAAATCGAGGCGGCGAACGAAAGCCAGCGCCTCCGGTGCGCCCCATTCCCGATCCATGCTGCTGTCCTCCCACGCCACGGACAGGGGACCGTCGTAGCCGGTGCGGTTCAGAGCGCGAATGATCTCCTCGAAATCGACATCGCCCCGGCCCGGCGAGACGAAATTCCAGCCCCGGCGAGGATCGCCGAAGTCGAGATGGGAGCCGAGGATGCTGCGCCGGCCATCGTTGAGACGTTTCTTGGCGTCTTTGATGTGGACGTGGTAGATACGGTCGGCGAAGGTGTCGACAAAGGCGGCCGGATCGAGGTGTTGGTGAACCAGATGGCTGGGGTTCAGGTTGAGGCCAAACGCCGGGCGGCGGTTGATGGCCTGGAAGGCTTTCTCCGTGGTCACGAAATCGTAAGCGATCTCCGTCGGGTGAACTTCCAGCCCAAACCGGACGCCGACGACATCAAATACATCCATAATCGGGTTCCAGCGGTCGGCAAATTCCCGGTAGCCGGCCTCGATCTCAGCGAAGTCGTGGGCGGGGAAGGCGTAGAGCAGATGCCAGATGGGGGAGCCGGTGAAGCCGGTGACGACGTTGACGCCCAACCGGGAGGCGGCCCGGGCCGTGTTGGCCACCTCCTCCGCACAGCGGCGGCGGATTCCTTCCGGGTCGCCATCGTCCCACAGCCGGGCCGGTAAAATCTTCTTGTGTCGCTCATCAATGGGATCACACACACATTGGCCGACCAGGTGGGTGCCGATGGCCCAACATTTCAGGTTGTACTGCTGCAAAAGTTCTCGTTTATCCCGCAGATATTTATCACTTTCCAGGGCTTTATCAACCTCGAAATGGTCGCCCCAGCCGGCCAACTCCAGGCCGTCATAGCCCCACTCGTTGGCTTTTTTCGCCACTTCTTCCAGGGGCAGGTCGGCCCACGGGCCGGTAAAGAGGGTTACAGGTCTTGCCATGATGGTGTCTCCTATACAGAAATTCGGGATTCTATTTTAGTACATTGTCAATAAAGTACTTGTGGTTTTGTCATTGCGAGCGTAGCGAAGCAATCCCCCTGTGCGGGCCGAAGATTGCTTCGTCGCCGATCACGGCTCCTC
>CAZWZZ010001026.1:0-2623 GCA_964638395.1 uncultured Caldilineaceae bacterium | reverse complement strand
GACTGAGCATAGGAGTTTTTTAAGTGTCCGAAACAATATCCAAACGATCAGAAAAAACAGACTTTAGGGGTCACAACCACCCCGATGGCATCATCGGCTGGATTGGGGCTGTCTTTCATTTACCCGGTTTCGATCACGATCACGGTGAGACGGATAGCGTTGTTGTTGATGATGCGGTGCGGGACAATAACATCGGGATTGTCACCATTTGGGTCTCTTTAGGCTTGCTCTGGCTGACCACGGCGATCCAGGCGGTCATCTACTACTACAGCAACAGCGTGGCCTTGCTGGCCGATACGGCCCACAACCTGGTCGATGCGCTCAACTCGATCCCGCTGCTGATCGCCTTCTACCTGGTGCGGCGGGTAGCGACCCGCCGCTTTACCTATGGCTTTGGCCGGGCCGAGGATATCGCCGGTATTTTTATCGTCCTCTCGATTGTGTACAGCGCCGGTCACATCCTGTTCGAGTCTTTCCAACGCTTTTTCTCACCTTTCCCGCTGCAAAATTTAGGTCTCGTTGCGCTGGCCGCGCTGGTGGGCTTTGTCGGCAACGAGGCCGTAGCCAGTTTGCAAATTCGGGTGGGCAAGCAAATTGGATCGGATGCCATGGTCGCCGACGGTCAGCACGCCCGGATTGATGGGATTACCTCGCTGGCCGTTCTGATTGCCGTCTTCGGAGCCTGGTTCGACATTCCCATTCTCGATCCGATCATCGGCGTCACCATCGGCGTGGCCATTGTCGGCATTGCCTGGCACGCCATCAAGAAAGTTTTTTACCGGCTGATGGATGCGGTTGATCCGAGCATCGTCAATCGCATCGAACATTTTGCCGAGCAAGTCGAAGGCGTTGAGCAAATCGTTAAATTGCGGGTGCATTGGGTCGGCCATCGCTTGTTTGCCGAAATTACAGCCGCCATCGACGAAACCCGAACGTTAGTCGAGGCCCACAGCATCACCCAACGCATCCAAGAGCGGCTCTATGAAACTATTCCGGCGATGGGGGAAGCGGTTATTCACTTCGAACCGAGCTACAAATACCAGAACAATGGGGCGAGTGAAAACAAAAGTCGCAACAAATTGCTCGATCTACTGCCGCCCCGTTATGAAAATATGACCCCCAGCGCCGCGCCGATGGGGGCCGCCGCTTTGAAATATGACTCGGACGGAAACGCCGCCTGGAATGAAATCTGGACCGATTTTTGTGATCTGGCTTTGGCCGGTGGCCCTTCCCACCGTGACATTTTGTTAGAACCCGGCGATCCGGAAGCGGTCCTGGCCCGCCCGGAGCAGTATGAAACGGTTCTGACCGAACTGGAACGGGGTATCCGTATGGTCACCGGGCTAAATCCGGTGCGGGGCGGCAGTCCGGGCTGGATTGGCATGGCGTGTGACAGCGAAGATATGGCCCTGTGGCTCCTGCGGGCCATAACCGTCGAAAATATCAGCGTCCGTCGCGAAGGTCAGGTGTTATATTTCCCGGCCAGCCCCGATTTCAAGCTGGAAAAAGAGATCAAGAGCGTCATCACTGTGGTGGCCAAAACCAATCATTATTGGCAAGAACATCTCGACGCTATTTCTTAAGGAACGGGGATTAAATAAGTTCCTCATTGCACAAATCTCGGAGATTGGAGATGGGGAGATTAAGAGATTATTGGCCCGAATCCTAGCCACATATCACTTTTGCAAATAACCTCGTTTTTTGACCACCCCCACCCGGACATAAATGATCCGGGCTACCAAACAGCACCGGATCAATCCGGTTTTTCATTGAAACCCCATTGATGGGGTGCTGTTTGGTAGCTCGGCGAGTTCATCGCCGAGCGGGGGCTGGTGGTCGGAGGGGTTCGGGGCAAAGTGATATGTAGCTAGACCCGAATCTCCAAATCTCCAATCTCCCGGTGAAATAGGGAAGTTAATTAATTCCCGTTCCTAAGCAAAGTCTAACTATCGGAGGATTGTGTGGATTTTTCCTGGTCCGAGGAACAATTAGCCAAAAAAGAAGCGGTCGTAAAATTTGCTCAAGAGGAACTCAATCACGACTTGATCGAGCGCGAAAAAAATAATGAGTTTCCCTATGAAGATTGGCAGAAATGCGCCGTCTTTGGTCTCCAGGGTTTGAACATTGCCCGGGAGTATGGAGGGCAGGGCCTCGACATCCTGACCACAATTTTGATGTTGGAAGGGTTGGGCTACGGCTGTCGAGACAACGGCCTGCCTTTTGCCCTCAACTCGCAACTGTGGAGTTACCAGGCCGCCCTGAACAGTTTCGGCTCGGAGGCACAGAAGCAAAAATATCTGGCCCCGGCCTGTCGCGGCGAGCAAATTGGGGCATTTGGCATCACCGAATTGGAGACCGGCTCGGATAGCTACGGGCTGCAAACGACGGCTGCCAAAACAGAGGGCGGCTACCTTCTCAACGGGGCGAAACGGTACATCACCCTGGCCCCGGTGTGTGACGCGGCCATCATCTTTGCCACCATCAACCCTGACCTGGGGCGGTGGGGCATCACCGGCTTCATCGTAGATCGCACGATGAAAGGCTTCTCTACCGGCGAGGTGCGGGACAAGATGGGGCTGCGAACGACGCCGATGGGGGACATCTTTCTCGACGATTGTTTCGT
>CAZWZZ010001025.1:0-2625 GCA_964638395.1 uncultured Caldilineaceae bacterium | reverse complement strand
ACTGTCGTAACTCCACCGAGATGTAGCTGCTCATTTGTACAGTTGAAGTTGTTGTTGTGCCCGGATTTTTAATAAGGCCATAAAATTTTCCAGTTCAACATAGGCATCCAGTTCGGCTTCTTCTGCGGGACTCAGGACACCTTTTTTGTTTTTGGCTAATAACTTTTGGGCCTTATTCTGAGCAGCAGAGGAAAGCGTAAATTCAATAATTTCTTTGGCAGACGGACCGCGCCCTAAAAAATCTACGATTTCATCATAGATTGTTGAGGCATTTGTTGAAGAAATCGCCACAGCCCTGTTTGTGGTCAGCAGTGCGACTAATTCTTCTTCTAGTGAGCGCTCCAATAATTCACTACGCTGGCTTAACTGTTGGTATAGAGCTTCCGGTATATCAAGGGTTACGGTGTGGGTTGCCATGAGACATGCTCCTTTCTTTCAAGACGTGCTTGAGATGTGGGTCACTATTATACCACCTTGCGGCGAAAAATCATCTTGATATCTGTAATTATGTAGCGCGGGACGGCGTGGAGGATATCTCGAAGGGGCCAGCCGTGAAGCTGGCCCCAGGGGGGAGAAGAGGCGGATCAACCGGACATATCCATAATTTTCTGCTGTTCGGTGATGGGTTCGGTGAATCGAGGAGAACGCCGAGTATCATCCAGCGGGCGGGTGGCACGTTTGGCCAACTGCCGCTCTAACCGGGAGACTTCGTGCTGAAAAGCATCAAGATGCTCCGGCGAGGCATAAACCGGCGCGGTAAATTTGTTAATAAAGCTCATGATTGTATTCATAATGTCCCGACCATATAATTCTGAACGCATACAAAAATCATTCCCCTTTCCTGAAAACTAATTCATTTACAAAATAAGGCTCTATGAGCTTTTGTGGGGTAGCGACCGCATCCCAATGCGATAGCGGGCATAGGGATGCCCTCACCACAAAAAATCTCAGAGAACCACGAAATAAATGAGGATAAATGTGGGGTGTTAGGACGGGGTATCGTTTATGAAATCTTCATACAATTACGATTGCGCTATGATAATCATTTTGAAAAAAAAGTCAATTTCCAGGTAGGTAAACATGTTAGTGATTGATGGCGCTTATGGCGAGGGGGGCGGACAAATTATTCGGACGGCGGTCACGCTCGCCGCCATTCTATCCCAGCCGCTCCGTCTGGAAAATATCCGGGCCAGGCGCAAAAAGCCCGGCCTGGCCGCCCAACATCTGACCGCCGTGCGGGCCGCAGCCCAGGTATGCGCCGCCCGGCTCAGGGGCGACAGCCTCGGCTCGACGCAGCTTACTTTTGAACCGCAGCAACCCCCCCTGGCCGATGACTACCATTTTGATGTGGCCGCGGCCAGAGAAGGGGGCAGCGCCGGGGCCACGTCGCTGGTCTTGCAAACGGCGCTGCTGCCGTTGATTTTTGCCCACGGCACCAGCGAAGTCATCATCAAAGGCGGCACGCACGTGGCCTGGAGTCCCTCCTTTCATTACATCCAGGATGTTTATCTGCCCACCCTGGCCGATTTGGGGTTGGCAGCGACCGCCACCCTGGCCGTCTGGGGTTGGTATCCGGTCGGGCAGGGAGAAATCCTGTTGGAAATCCCGGATCAAACGGCGCAGGCCAGGCCCCAGATTCCGGCGGACGGCTGGCTGGAGCGCGGGCCGCTCCGCCAAATCAGGGGAGTGGCCGTCGCTGCCAACCTGCCCGCCCACATCGCCCAGCGGATGGGTAACCGGGCGCTGAAGTTACTCGAAGCGGTCGATCTTCCGGCCGATATTCAACCCCAGCGGGTGCGATCAGCCTCGCCGGGGGCGGGTATCTTCCTGGTGGCCGAATATGGCGACCTACCGACCCGGGCCGGTTTTATGGCCCTGGGCCGAAAGGGCAAACCGTCGGAGCAGGTGGCCCAGGAAGCGGTCGAAGCGTTGTTGGCCTTTCACGATAGCGGGGCCGTCTGTGATGCCCATTTGACCGACCAACTGATTGTGCCGGTGGCTCTGTTGGGACTACCCCTGACCCTCTCTACCGCCAAAATAACGTCGCACACCCTGACCAACCTGTGGGTGGTCGAGCAGTTTCTCGGCCCGGTGGCCACCGTTGATCGGCAACAGCGAACTATCCGTTTTATGGAGCGGGAGAGAACGAGGACTTAGATCGTTCCAAGATTTAAATTCCCACTTCGCAAAAATATGCCCGACTCTCACAGGGGCGTCCCAAATTTTAGGAGATCGCATCCTGAGTAGCCCTGCTTCTTTTTCAGGGCATATCGAAGCCGTGTCCTGCGGCCATAGGATAAGTATACCGGGCCGGGAATTGCGGCGGACCATTTGCAGCATATCTTCGAGCCCTTCTATCGGGTGGACAAGGCCCGCGCCCGGCAGGGACACAGGCCAACGGCAGCAGCGGCGCCGGGTTGGGGCTGTCCATCGCCCAATGGCTGGCCCAGGTCCACGGCGGGCGCATCGAGGTGGAGAGTGAGCCTGGTCGGGGGACGATCTTCACCGTCTGGCTGCCCCCGGAGCCGGAACCACGCCAATTATGAAAAATTTGTCATCCACAGTTCACCCGCTTTTCACAGGCAAACTTTAAGCTGGAATGGCAACACCAAGTTTTCAATGAGC
>CAZWZZ010001024.1:702-2625 GCA_964638395.1 uncultured Caldilineaceae bacterium | reverse complement strand
CACCTAGTGGGAGGCACAAGAGACTGTCATACGCCAACTATCAGCCGTATCTATGCCATAGGCTAGACTGTCTCTAGCTGCAAAATATGCAACTTTTCCGGTTCGACACGATTACTCAGCCCCCAAAATCTCAATCCCGTATGATAGTGAAACCTGACCGGCTTCCGCTTCGGCGATGGATTGGCGGAGGTGGGCCGCATTGGCCGGGCTGGAGAGCAGATACAGCGCATCTTCCAGCGAGAGCGGCCCAGCCAAGGCCACCACTCAGCGAGATCACGCCCGCCAGCGCCGGCAACGATTCATCCCCCGCCAGCCGAGTCGCCGGAGGCTGAGAGTTTATCAGCCGCTGCGTCGTATAGCCTCGCCGCCTCACGGGCAAAAAAGCGCCGCTTGTGGTCAGAGAATCGTTCACCGCTTTTTCTGCGCCGCTTGCCGTACCCGTTGATCGTCCGATTTTTCAAGGCTTGCCTAGCAAACAGCCAGCCCGGCGGTTTTTTGGCCTCTGGCGGTTGTGGTTCATTTTGTCACTGTTTTAATGGATTCGCCACCTAGGTGTGGTCACAACGTCGGTTTCGGGCCAGACCTTGCAGGTTTCTAAAACCTACAAGGTCAACGACGTAAGGCCGCCACCACATCCAGGGCAAAGTTTTCGTTGGCCAATAATTTCAGGGCCATCTCAAGCCGCCTTGAGGGGGAAAACCTTTTCGTTGCGCAAGGTATCACGGGCATAGGCCAGGCAGGCTTGAATATCTGCCGCTTCCAGCCCCGGATAGTTTCGCAAAATTTCTTCACGGGACCAGCCCTGAGCTAACAAATCGAGAACAAACTCGACCGCCAGGCGCGTCCCTTTAATGACCGGTTTGCCAACCAGAATATGGGGATCAACGATAATTCTTGCTTCCCACATCAGCGCTGCTCCTTCATTGATTTTTTTGAGTTCATCCAAAAATATTGATGTCCCCGGCCCACCAGAGCGAGACCCGCGAGAGCAGCCCAGGCAAGGAGTCATAGATTCTGCTCCAGCCAACTTAGAAAGGTTTGATAGTCGATCTCGGCAGTCAATTCGACAGTTTGTTTGTTGTCACGGTGAAGATGAGGGATGGCTTCCTGCCGATGTTCGGTGTAAGCCGATCCATATTTAAGCTGGAGTGCCATTGGGTCGGGGGCGTTGTCGAACCCGGCAATGATATGCCCGTCCCGGATGACGTAATACGCATATTTGCGGCTGTCATCGGCCCGGATGATTTCTCTTAGAGAGATTTGGTAATCGTTGTAGTCGCCTCGCACATGAAGGATGGCCCGTTTGGCGTCCGTCTCCCGGCGTAAGATAACCACATTTTGGAGAACGCTTTGCAAGGCGGTGATGATCGCTACAAGAGTTTCTGGTAATGACTCTGCCATTCGGCCAGAACCTCCGCATCAGCCTCCCACTCAATCAAATCGCCCTCCCACATCTGGCTATCCACCTGACGATTCAATTGCTGCACATAAGCCTCATCCGTTGCCGTTCGTTCGGCAAAGGTCTCGTAATCGCAGCCATACTTGGCTTCCCACTGCGCGACCTGCTGGCGGGCGGCGGCCAGACGGCGCTCTACCTGTTTAAGGGCGTGGTCTCGCAAGACGTCATCCATATCTTCTTGCAAGGCTTCGTACACTTCGGCATAGATTTCTTTGACGTGGAAGATCATTGGCTTTGGTTCCTGCCAGTTTCATTGGGTATGACGGTTATAATACCTCAAGATAAAGGAATAATCCAGGCCAATCGGGGGAGGCAACGGTTTCCCCATCGCGAGTGGAGAGTGCGGCCTGGCAGCATGACCCACGACGGTCAGCCCCAAAAATCAGCGGGGTCACACCCCTCAGCGCCCGCAACGATTCATCCCCCGCCAGCCGAGTCGCCGGAGGCTGAGAGTTTATCAGCCG
>CAZWZZ010001024.1:0-602 GCA_964638395.1 uncultured Caldilineaceae bacterium | reverse complement strand
TGTGGTCAGAGAATCGTTCACCGCTTTTTCTGCGCCGCTTGCCGTACCCGTTGATTTTCCACGGCTTGCATAGCAAACAGCCAGCCCGGCGGTTTTTTGGCCTTTGGCGGTTGGGGTTTATTGTGTCACCGTTTCAATGGCTGATGACGATGTCAGAGTCGCCCATAGTCCGCCCGCTGAGTCGCCGAGCCTTAACTTAGACGATGCAGTCCCAAATCATCATCGTAAGTCATCTTCATCATCTGTGTAGGGACTAATAGTTTTGGTAATTAGCGGCGGATTAAAGTTTATAGCGCCTCCTGTACTCGGTTCCCCACCAAAAGTTGGGTGAAATGCTGAACTTGATCCAGTTATCCCGCTTAGAATCGAGTCATCTATCCGCTTTTCTTTCTCAGTTACTTGTTGCTGAAGCAATATTAATTCTTTTTCCTTCTCTAGGAGTTTTTTTTCCAATGCCTCTTTTTCTTTTGATTCCCTTTCAGCTCTATTAAGTCTATCTGTCAATTCAAGAATTTCTTTTTCTGCTTGTCTTTCCTTTAACTTTAATGGTTCTACGTAGATTCGAGGGGTAAGACCTGACAGGTTTCGTTAAGTATCGTTAT
>CAZWZZ010001023.1:0-2629 GCA_964638395.1 uncultured Caldilineaceae bacterium | reverse complement strand
GCCCTGGCCGCTTTTCAATGGTTCGTTGATCTCCAGATCAAGGAACAAGTCGTCCCTGATGCCCTGGCCGAAGCGGCTGAAACGAGCGAAAGTCGCTTTCTCAACGGGCGACTGGCCATGTTTTTCAACAGTCGGCGTGGCGTGCCGACCTATCGGACGATCAAAGATTTTAGTTGGGATGTGGCCCCGCTGCCTCGTGGCTCGCAAGCGGCCGGTATCTTGCACAGCGATGGCTACTGTATGGCTGCGACCACGCCTGACAAGGAGGCTGCCTGGACATTTATCGAATTTGCCAACTCTGTGGAGGGACAAACGCTGGTGGCGGCCTCGGGCCGCACCGTCCCGTCGCTGCTGACGGTGGCCGAGTCACCTGCCTTTCTCGACCCCACCCACCCCCCGGCCAACAGCCGCATTTTTATCGACACCGCCCCCCATTTGGGGCGAGTGCCGGTCATGACCACCTGGGCCGGTATTGAAGAAACCGCCAGCAAAGAAATCGAACGGGCCTTTTACGGTCAGGTCGGCGTAGCCGAAGCGGCGGCGGCGGCTATTGCAGTCACTCAGCCTTATTTTGACCAGGCCAGAGTCAATCGTTGATCTCAATGACGAAACAAAAAAACATCTCGTAGATTATTATAGAGAGGATCTTTTTCAATGAAATCTTCCAGTAAAATTCTGGTAGGACTTATTAGTCTGTCACTCTTTGGGCTATTTCTGTTATTACCGATGCCCAACCCCACCGAAGCCACACCCCAACGAGCGCCCCAAACGGGTATGGATGCCCCGGCTGAGACCGGCTACATCTTCCAAAACAGCGTCCTGGGCCGCGCTCTCAGTGGTCCGGCCCAAACCCCGAACCAA
The DNA here is from genome assembly GCA_964638395.1 of uncultured Caldilineaceae bacterium. Classification (GTDB taxonomy): domain Bacteria; phylum Chloroflexota; class Anaerolineae; order 4572-78; family J111; genus CAZWZZ01. The sequence continues at coordinate 1,768 of CAZWZZ010001023.1, read as the reverse complement.
CAAGGGCCAACGGTCGGCGAACCGGTTACGCCGGGCCTCAGCCCCGCCGTCCGCGATTTACCGCCGGGGGACAGAGAGCCTGTCTTGAACCGAGAAATCAACCCCCGTAAAAAACCAAATTGGTTGAATATAGATCCCGATAATCCCGATCCCTATGATACGGGCCAGGTGGATCCCCTGCTCAGTCGTTCTTACAACGGACGACTACAGACCCCGACCGTTATTACCTCTTTTGAGGGAATTAGTTTTGCCACCGGCGGCAGCGGCGTGCCCCCGGACACGGTGGGAGAAGTTGGCCCCAATCATTACGTGCAGATGGTCAACTCTACCTTCCAGATTTTTGACAAAAACGGCACCAGTCTGGCTGGCCCAACCAATATCAATCAATTATGGCAGGGCCAGGGGGACATCTGTGAGCAAAATAACGATGGCGACCCCATCGTTCTCTATGACCGCCAGGCCGACCGCTGGTTATTGAGCCAATTTTCGGTCACTGGGGGGCCACCTTATGGCGTCTGTATGGCCGTCTCCCAAACAAACGATCCCACCGGGGCCTATTTTGTCTACACCTTCATCACCCCGGAGTTTCCCGATTATATCAAATTTGGGGTTTGGCCGGACGCTTACTATATGGGATCCAATGAAAATAGCTATGCCGCTTACGCCTTTGATCGCACCAACATGCTCGCCGGGAACACGGCTAGAGCCTTTGTTAGATTTCCCGGTGAAAACAACTTCCTGCTGCCCGCCGATTTAGATGGGGCAACCCCACCCACCAACGGATCCCCTGGCTATTTCTATACCTTCAAAGATAGTGATTTCCACGGAGGCGTAGCCAGCGATAGCCTGGAAGTTTTTGCCTTCACCGTCGATTTTGATACGCCGGGCAATTCCTCTTTCACTAAAGTAGCCACCCTGCCTATCGCCGAATTCACCCATTCCGTTTGTGGCCCCCAAACTCTGAGTTGTGTTCCTCAACCTGGGACAGATCAAGGGGTTGATGCTCTGTCGGACTGGCCAATGTGGCGCTTACAGTATCGTAACTTTGGTACTTATGAGACCCTGGTTGGTAACTTTACCATTGATGTTGGAGGTGATCGGGCCGGTATTCGTTGGTTTGAATTACGTAAGAGCGGGGGGGGGACGTGGACTCTCAACCAGCAGGGAACCTATGCCCCCAATGCCAACAATCACTACTGGGTGGGCAGCATTGCGATGGATCAATCAGGCAACATTGCGCTAGGGTATAGCGTCTCCAATACGACTGACACCTTCCCCTCCATCCGCTACACGACCCGGTTGGCCGGTGATACGCCGGGGACGTTCGGAGCGGAAGCCACTTTAATCGATGGTACGGCTTCCCAAACTGATGCTGATCGGTGGGGCGATTATAGCTCTATGAACGTTGATCCCTCAGATGATTGTACCTTCTGGTTTACCAACGAATATTTAACCGATTCTTTCAACGGTTGGCAAACCCGTGTGGGTACTTTCAAGATATCGACTTGTGGAACAATGACCCCAATGCAAAATGTTTACTTACCCCTCGTGATTAAGTAAGTTTTTGTCATTGGCAATTTAACAAAATTCCCCAGCCCGATAATTCAGTTCGGGTTGGGGAATTGTTATAGTATCACGCTCCTACCTCCCGGCTTACCAGTCATTTGAACCGAGATAGACAATGATGAGACAGAAAAATATCTCACAGCTTATTAATTGGTGATTGGACAAAGCCAATTAGCTCGGTCAAAGCCGAGCCAGAAAATGG
>CAZWZZ010001022.1:0-2629 GCA_964638395.1 uncultured Caldilineaceae bacterium | reverse complement strand
AATTTATGGAGAGGTCGCATAGTCCGGTCGAGTGCGCACGATTGGAAATCGTGTAGGTGTCACAGCCTCGAGGGTTCAAATCCCTCCCTCTCCGCTCTTTGTAGTTATTAGTGATTGGTAATTAGTAATTAGAGATTGGTAAGCGGCAGAGTCTTGGATTGACCAATAACTATTTACCAATTACCACTCCCCCTTCAGGGTGAGGGCAACCGGGTGGCGTTGATGGTTGGGTCCTGCGCGGCGGAGGCCCGCGAACCAGGTCAGGTCGGGAACGAAGCAGCCTTAAGTGGTGTTCTTCGGGTGCCGTAGGACAGCCTGGCCGGAGCCACTCGGTTGCCGTCCCTCTGAGGGGGAAAGAAAAAGCGTGCTTATAGGCACGCTTTTTCTGTTTGTTGGTAAGCGTTCCCTCCCCGCCCTTGAGAGAGGGATTGGGGGAGGGTGAGATCGTGGTTGTCAAGCTTTGTTGTTTAAGCAGTCTTGTCATCGGGAGAAATATGGTCAACTAACCAATCTTTCATTTCAGACCGTAATGCCGGCGGCGGCACCGGGCGTTGATAATCAATGCGCCAATCATACCCGGCCCGGCTGTAGACGGAGCGGAGGACAGCGCCCAGGTCGAGGGGCACGTCGGCATCGGGCGGGAGAAGAGGAACGGGCAGCAGCGGTAACGGCCCGTTCAAAGCCACCGGCCAGATTTCCGAGAGGCGCTGGTCGCTGCCACTGCTGCGGTTGACGAGGAGGATGTAGTCGGCCTCCTGCGGCGGCTCGTTCACTTCCGGGCCGGGCCGCTCGCCGCCCCGCAGCAAATCGAGTTCGATCAGATGCACCGGCGAGCGTAAAATCTGGCTCCGTTTGCGGCGATAGGCTTCAAGCCCCTGGCCGGGGCGTTTATTGTGGGGGGATAAAATCTCGATGGCGGTCACCAGATGACCGGTCTCGGTCGTTTTGACCTGCACCGCCCGCAGTTTGATTGGCTCTTCAAGGTGGAGGGTCCGTTGGACCGGGGCTGTCGGAATGGCGACAACGATATTTGCAACATTGCCGCTTGTTCAGCATCTGCCTCATCAGGAATATAGCAGACAAAATTTGGTCGAAGGCGTTTCCACTCGGTCAAATTTTGGGTAGCTCTGGGAAGCAGTCCGATGCCATATAACATCTCGGCAAGAGTTGGAACAGTAATCGTAAAGGTATCATTTGTAGTATTATGAAGCTGCTGTAGGATGCGTTGCCGTAGGGGATGACCGAAGGTAACGAGTGGTGAAAGATGGTTCGTATCCAATAAATAATCAACCATCGTCAGCCGCGTCCTTCGACGATGTCATTAGCCCTGGTTATGGCTTTCATTTCTGCTTCAATCTTGGCCCACTCTTCGGTCCAAGTTTCCAGGTCAAAATCAGGATCGTCGGGGACATTCTGCAAGGCTTCTAAGAGGGAGCCTGTGGCCGGTCGAATACTGGCCGGATTCGGAGGCAGGGCTTTGGTGTGGGCCACAACCTCTTCCAGCGTTGGGAACTCATCAGTTTCGGCAAGGGAGTCGGCCAGAATCGTCAAAGCTAACGCTTCGGGTGAAAGGTGACGTCTTTCGGCCTTGATCTGTAATTTGTGGGCTAACTCATCAGATAAGGTAATAGTCAAACTCATAGAACACCTCCGTTCAAGCGTACTACTTCTATTATAGCAGAAAGATAAAATTCTGCTTGATGAATAATGTGAGAAAAATCAAGAGAAAGGTACTGCGACAATGACCCAACAACAGAGACAAAACATAACCAGCGGCGCTCCGTGGGAGAAGATTGTCGGCTATTCACGGGCGGTGCGGGTGGGGAACATCGTGCAGGTGGCGGGCACGACGGCCACCAACCCGGCGGGGGAAGTTGTCGGCGTGGGGGATGCGTATGCTCAGGCCGTGCAGACCCTGACCAACATCAAGGCGGCGTTGGAGAAAGCGGGGGCGACTCTCGATGATGTGGTTCGCACCCGGATGTACGTGGTCAACATCGACGATTGGGAAGGGGTGGGCCGGGCGCACGGCGAGTTTTTCGGCGACATCCGGCCCGTAACCACCCTGGTCGAGGTCAGCCGCCTGATTTCGCCGGAGATGCTCGTCGAGATCGAGGCGGAGGCGGTTATTGGTGTTTCACCCACGGATCCAACGCATCCCGCAGGCCATCGCCGGCGAGATAGATAGAGAGGGTAGTCAGGAAAATGAAGAAGCCGGGGGCCAGAACCAGCCACGGCGCGTCGGTGAAGTTGCCGAGCGATCCCTGCATCATATTGCCCCAACTGGGGTTGGGCGGGCCAATCCCGACGCCCAGGTAGCTGAGTCCGGCTTCGGCGATGATGGCCCCGGCGACGCGGAAGATGCCGATGACGATGATGATCGAGGAGACGTTGGGCAACATATGGCGAATCATAATGCCCCAGATCGACGCGCCGGTCGCCCGGCTGGCGATGATGTACTCCCGTTCCCGAATGGAGAAAATCTGGCCCCGGATCAGGCGGGAGACGCCCATCCAGCCGAAAGCGGCAATCAGGAACGATAGCCCCTCCGGCGAGCGGAAAATGGGGAAGGTTCCGGCCATAATAATCAGCAGAAACAGCAGCGGAATACTATCCAGGGTCAGGATGA
>CAZWZZ010001021.1:0-2634 GCA_964638395.1 uncultured Caldilineaceae bacterium | reverse complement strand
GGGGATTAGCGATGAGGTCCGAAGACATCCGTCAACATTTTAGGACAAAAGATTAACTTGACGTAATATCAGGGCTATGATATTATGGTAACTATAACTCGGTATTATGTCTACTTACGATGTTTATGTGATGTTTATCAAAATGAAGGAGATCATAATGTTTGGATCGCCTATGGTGCGGTATGTAATGATAGTTGGTGTTCTTGCTCTGCTTTTGGCCGGTTGTGAATTGCGCCGCGACGGCGGTGATGGGGCCGATGCCGAGCCGGTTGGTGATTTGTCGCCGACGTTGGCTCCGCTAGGGGCGGATAGTAGCGACTTGTCCGGGGCAGCCCCCCCAACCGTCATCATCGTTGACCCCACAGCCACTGCCTCGACGTTGGAAGAGGGCGCGGCTCAGAGCGAGTCAACCGAACCGACCTCCCAACCGGCGGTAGATCTTTCCTCTGAGAGTAGCAGCGCTGAGGGGAGCAACCAACTAGAAAGTGAACAAGCGGCTGCGGAACCGGAGAGCTTTGTCTTGCCGGAGGATGAGGTGGCTGTCCTTGATGAGTCTGCTGCGGCTGAGTCCTCGACTCAAGAGGAGGTGGCGACCGCCGAGGAGACGACCGCCCAAGACCTGACCGTTGAGCAGGCCGCGCTTGAAGAACCGGTCATTGCCAATGCACCTGAGGATGATCTACCGACAGGCGGTCCCATCGCCGCGAACCCGCCGGCCAGCGACACAGTTGGTAGCTATGCGGCTCCGGCCGACGGCACTTATGTGGTGCAGCGTGGCGACACCCTCTTTAGTATTAGCCAGCGGTACGGGACGACGGTACAAGCCCTCATCGCCGCCAATGGATTGACCTCCGATGTAATTCAGGAGGGACAGGTGTTGGCTATTGTCGAAGGATATGACAGTGGGTATAGTCAGCCGACCTATGCACCAAATAACTATGCGCCGCCGGCTGGTCAAAACGCCGTGCCGGGCAACGCCATGCCGGGTATCGAGGGGAATCACGTCGTCGCTCAGGGTGAGACGCTGTTCAGTATCGCCCAGCGGTATGGCGTCTCGGTCGAAGCGATGGCCAGTGTTAACGGTATTCCCGCCCCTTACACCATCTATCCTGGCCAAATTCTGCGGGTCGTCTCTGGGGCACCAAACAATTTTGGTCAACCCAATCCCTACAACAATCCGAACTACAATTCTTACGGTCAACAGCCGGACAATTTTGGTCAACCGAATCCTTATAACAATCCGAACTACAATGCTTATGGCCAACAACCGGGTAATAGCGGCTATGGCCAGATGGAAGAAAATATCTACGGTCCGCCGACTTATCAACAACCGGGTAACAACATGCCTTACAGCGATCCTTACGCCCAACCCGGCTATGGCAACCCCGGCAGTGGGGCCACCCACGTCGTTGCGGCCGGCGAAACCCTCTTCTCCATCGCCCAACTGTACGGCCTCTCAGCCGACAGCATTGCCGCCGCTAACGGCATCAGCAATCCGAACCAAATTGCAGCCGGTCAGACGCTTTATCTGCCCTATTAAAAAGAATTTTTCGACACAAAAAAAGCGCTCTGCCAGAGCGCTTTTTTTGTGTCTCAAAGAGGGTGAATAGGTATCTAACCCTCAGTCTAATAATTCTTCAAAGGCGTTGGTAAACGTGTCGTAACCGGGCCAGCCGGGAACTTGTCCCCGCATTTGGCCGTGGGCATCAAAGAGAACAAAGGTGCCCGAAGGCCAGTAATCCTAAAACCAAAATGCTCACACCCACCATCAGGTAACTCGATGATCTACTGGCAGTCGAAGTTTCTTGGTGTCGTCCGCTACGTCGTTTCGCCATACGTCATCTCCTTAGCGTCGATAGAAGTTAGTTTATCAACTCAACTATAGTCGCCACCCAGACCTATTTCTGTAAGTCAGCTAACGTTTGGCTCAAACAGGACTTACGTAGGGGCAATCGAGGCTGGAAGCTGAGAAATTTCTAAAGAGTTCCAGACTTCGGAAGTCTCGAAAATTGCCTCTCTAAGTCGCAATTTTAGGTTGTAAAGCTATTTTGGCAGCAAGATTACGGCGTAGACTGCCGAAGTCTCGTTGTAATATTAGTTCTACAATGGCATATTAACATAATCTGACCCCAAAAAGCCCCCCCAGCCCCCCACAGGGGGGAGCAAAGCCAGGAATTTCCCCCCCTGGGGGGCTAGGGGGGCGAATGTGACATTGTCGAATTAGACACACAAATAGGTAGAAAAAACCGGCCAGGCGTCCAGACCTGGCCGGAAAGTCATAGCCTCAATTTTTTGGGGCTAAAGCAACTTCGACGTTAGTTTGATATCCACCCCGGCCAATGCCTGGGAGACCGGACACCCCTTTTTCGCAGCTTGGGCTTTCTGGCTGAACGTATCGGCATCCACGCCGGGAACCTTAGCTTCCGTGGCTAACTCAATCGTCGTGATTTTGAAATCATCCCCGACCTTGTCGAGATGGACCTTGGCCGTCGTATCAATCCGTTCGGGAGTATATCCATCTTCGGCCAGCATCATAGCCAACGCTTGGGAAAAACAGCCGGCGTGCGCCGTTCCGATTAACTCTTCGGGATTAGTGCCTGCCCCCTCTTCAAAGCGTGAAGCAAAGGAGTAGGG
>CAZWZZ010001020.1:0-2638 GCA_964638395.1 uncultured Caldilineaceae bacterium | reverse complement strand
TCATCCTCGGCGATGACCACGGCCACCTGATCGCCGATGAAGCGGACGACATCCCCACCCCGTTTGTTCGAGCCGGGGCCGCACAGGACCGGCTGATCCGGGATTTGCAGACCATATTGGTTGACCGGCACATCCGCCGCCGTCAAGACATCGATCACGCCGGGCAAGGCTTTGGCCGCCGTGGCGTCGATGCTTTTGATGCGGGCGTGGGGTCGCCGGGCAAAGCGAATTTTTAGCCACAATTCCTCATCGTCGTTCCGATCCCCCGGAAAGAGAGTCTGCCCCGTCACCTTGCCCAGGGCATCGACCCGCTTGATAGATTTGCCGATTGCTTGATTCGTCATTGTAATCCCTATTGTCTAATCGGGATGGTTCGCAAATAGGTTGACATTTTTTTACCCGTCGGGTTGAGCAACGTCACCCCGTAAAACGCAAAACGTAAAACGTGAGGTGTTATTTTGCCAAAATCATTACGTTTTACGCAATACGTTTTACGGCTTCGTTTGGTCAAGCAGCCTAAATTATCATCCATCCCGTTTTCTTAACAAAACAAGTCACATCTACCTGGTCATTTCCGCCGCTTTTTCCAACGCTTGCACAATTTTGTAGTAACCGGTACAGCGACACAGATTGCCGGTGATGGCCTGCTTCAACTCGTCGCGGGTCGGCCACGGCTTTTCTTCGAGCAACGAAGCGCCGCTCATAATGAAGCCCGGCGTGCAGTAACCACACTGTACCGCGCCCTTGTCGATGAAGGTTTCCTGCACCGGATGGAGGGTCTCCCCCTCGGCCAACCCTTCGATGGTCAGGATGTGGCTGCCGTGAGCGCGGGGAGCGGCTACCATACAGCTCATCACGGCGATGCCGTCCAGGAGAACGGTGCAGGCCCCACATTCCCCTTCGGCGCAGCCCTCCTTCGTGCCGATCAGGTCGGCATTTTCGCGCAGCATCCGCAGCAGAGTTTTGTCATTGGCTCCGTGGATGAACATCCGCTGGCCGTTGATGGTGGTCACAATCGGCTCATCCTCAGCCTCGGTGTGGGTCAGGCTTTCGTCATCATCATCGTCAGCGACAGGCGGAAAGCGGCCATCCGTTTTGCCCCACAACATAACCGGGTGAAGGGGCATATTGTCCCGCTCCGTGCCATCGGCCAGACTTTCCAGAGCGTGGCGGGTCAGGGTGGCGGTCATATAGCGCCGGTATTCGGCCGAGCCGCGCACATCGTCGATGGGCGTAATCGTCTGGGCGGCCAGGTCGCCGGTGCGGGTGATGACCTCGCGGGTCAACACCTTGCCTGTCAAAAAGCGCTCGGCATCCTCGGCCCGGACAATCGTCGGGGCGACGCTGCCCAGGGTGATGCGGGCCTGGGTAATGGTATCGGCTAACAGACTGAGGACCACGGCGACGTTGACGACGGCGATGGCCTGGGCGCGGCGTAGGCCCAGCTTCAAAAAGGTGCCGATTTGGTAGGGTTCCAGAGCCGGAAAGGAAATATCGACGATCATCTCATCCGGCTCCAGGGCCGTCCGGCGCACGCCCAAAAAGAACTGCTCGAAGGGCAGCATGCGGGATCCCCGCACGCTTTGCAGGGTCACCGTCGCCCCCAATGCCCACAGCGGGGTGATGGTATCATTGGCCGGCGAGGCCGTAACCAGATTGCCGGCCACCGTAGCCCGGTTGCGAATCTGCGGCGCGCCAATCTCCCAGCAGGCTTTCACCAGGAGATAGGCTTGCTGCTGGCACAATTCCGAGCCGACGACCTGGTTGTGGGTGACCAGTGGCCCCAGATGAATATTTTTAGCCTCGTCCAGGGTAATCCGGTCCAGGTCGGGCAGGCGGGAAATGTCGATGATGACCTGGGGGGAGCGCAGCCCCCGCTCGATCTCGATAATCAAATCGGTGCCGCCGGCCACTAGCCGGGCTTCCTCTCGATGGTCGGCCAGCAATTGGAGGGTTTCATCCAGGGTGCGAGGCGTATAGTAGGTTTGCCACATTGCGTTATCCTGTCAAGATTTGTCTTAATTGTTAAAAAGCCCCCTGACGCCAGGAGGCTAGTTTATCGAGCGAACAGCGCCACTGTTTATTGGGTTTGAAGGTTATAGAAGGCAGGTCGATGGGAGGTGTTAGATGAGCGCTGGTTCCGGTCAGCGTTGCTCTGTTACGCTTGTGTTGAGTCGTGAACGTTGACAGAATTATAATGCCGAGTAGCGATGCTGTCAATACTGTTTTTTTTAACGGAAAAGGGCGGTCACGTTTTCTGCTTCACCCACCTGAGTGAGGGGTACGCTTTTTCCATTCCGATAGGGCGATGGCAAAGTTAGCTCTGTTTTTTAGGCTGGTTAGCCCAGTTTAGTGTATTTGAATAACTCCCACTACCCTATACTGGGGGACAGAGCGGTTAATATCAGTAGACCGCAGCTATCCCGACGACATTTCCTGCGGTCGCAGGCCGCGGTCTGAGTAATCGAGGAAGGAGTTGGATTGAAGGAGGAACGTGAGCAATAACGAAAAATTGTGGCAGTTGGAAAGAGAATTTTGGTTAGGCGACGCAGATTTTTACAAGGCCAATCTGGCCGAGGATGCCGTTATGCGCTTCCCTGACCCGGTTGGCCTGCTCCAAAAAGAGGAAACCATCAAA
>CAZWZZ010001019.1:0-2639 GCA_964638395.1 uncultured Caldilineaceae bacterium | reverse complement strand
ATTATTAACGCCAGCAATGCCAATTGTAACGGGGACACCATTAAGTGCCGGATTAAATTCTATAATATCATTTCCGGCGCTATTGTTCGCAACACAAATGGCTTCACGTAGACTAATTACACCATCCGGTCCCGGTAGGTCGCCATTAGCCATACCAGCGCAATGTCCTCCATTTGCGTCCAAATTGTCCGTTTCGGTATCAATAGAAATTGTGATTTGGGCTTGAACTATCCGCATACCAGAAAAATGTAAAGACGGGGCAAACAGATGTAAGATAGCCGCTATTGTAGTTATGGACAACAGGTATTGCCACGATTGAGGACGCCGTGACAAGAATAATTTTTTCGATTTCATAATTTGGAACCTAACCTCCTCTACAAAATTGATGAATTTCGGAACAAAAGGCTTGTGCCTTGGCTACCAGGCTTGAGAGCGGACCCCCATCACTTGATCTGCATAATCTCCCCTCCCTCAGTCAGGCAAAGAATGTTTTCAATTTTCCCAAAGTTGGTTGTGTATTGTCGTTGAACACTCATAAATTTTTGACTCTTGAGAAAGACCGTCTACAGCTTGATCCAGGCCAAAATTGATCGCCACCATGGGGTCGGCTCAATATTAGCTAACCCGCTTTCTTCTTTGATAAACTCCATAAACTCATCAACGTCATCAAAATGAAGGCGCTTGCCACTGTTCACATGTTCAATTGAGCCACGCCAAACAATAGGCTGGCGCTGTTCATCGACAGCCTCATACCAGATACGGATGATGAAGGATTGGGTGTTTTGGCGCACTCACTTACCCCAAAATTTGGTATTAAATCAGGAAACATAGACCCGGAGAAACAGAGGTCTGAAAAAACTACTGACAACAGTTGATCGGCAGTTTAACAAATGTTTATCTCGCAACTCTCTTTTGAGTATCTCGCAAAAGGTGCATTGCTATCTCTGAATGAAAATAAAAAAAGCCCACCTAAATAGGTGGGCTTGCCTGGTCTGAAGAAATAAAAAACGGAGACACTCAGCCTCCGTTTTAAGAATCTTGGTTATGTAAGTTCAGTTATAAGGCGGCTTTCGCTGTTTCGGCTAGATGGCTAAAAGCCGTGGGATCATGCATCGCAATATCGGCCAAAGCTCTACGGTCTAATTCAATCCCTGCTTTTTTCAAGCCATTCATAAAAACACTGTAACTCATCTCATTCTGCCGAGCCGCAGCATTGATGCGAGTAATCCACAGACGGCGAAATTCCCGCTTACGATTACGCCGGTCGCGGTAAGCATATTCCAACGATTTCATCATCGCTTCGTTGGCACGCTTGAACAAGCGATGTTTGCTACCGCGTTGACCCTTTGTCAGCTTCAACACTTTTTTATGTCTACGTTGGGTCTGAGGACCCCCTTTAACTCTCACCGTAACACCCTCTAACCTTTCTTAGCATAGGGGATTAACTTTTGAACTCTTTTCTTCTGCCCCTTGGCCGTGACTTCTATCATAGTATCAAATTGATATTTGACGCGCTTTGACTTTTTACGACGCAAGTGGCTCTTTCCAATTTTAGTCCGCATCAATTTACCGGAACCGGTATACTTGAAGCGTTTTGCTGTCGATTTGTGGGTTTTCATCTTCGGCATATTTCTTCTATCCTTCGCTGGCTTTATTGGTTCGGACCCAATATCATTAACATTGTCATACCTTCCATAGAAGGTCTCTTTTCAATGACGGCTATATCGCTCAACTCGTCGGCCACGCGATCCATGAGTTCTCGGGCTACCTCAGGATGCGTCACCTCCCGTCCCCGGAAGCGCAGGCGAACTTTGACTTTAGCTCCCCGCTCTAAAAATTTTCGTGCATCGCGTAACTTGTAGTTAATATCATGTTCACCCGTTTTCGGTCGCAACCGAATTTCCTTAATCTCTATTTTGGTCTGCGATTTACGGGCGTCACGCTCCCGCTTTTGCGCTTCGTAGAGAAATTTGCCATAATCCATAAGGCGACAGACGGGTGGCTTTGCCTGAGGCGCAACTTCAACCAGATCAGTCCCATGCTCTCGGGCAATATCCAGCGCTTTGGCTGTTTTCATCACCCCTAGCTGCCCACCATCCTCATCAATCAGGCGTACTTCGGGCACCCTGATAGCTTCATTGACTCGACGTTCATCTCTTGTACTTATGGCTGCACTCCCTCTTGATATATTACTCAATCGAGTAGATAAATGCTTTAAAAAAGAATTTATTTGATGATCTTTTACTTGACTTTCGACTCTACCATGCAAGTGAATATTCGTCAAGTTAATTGACGGGCATACAAAAAATGAAAGTCGGATCGCCCTTCAGGACATCAGAATCGACAAATCAACGTTGCTTGCTGTCAGCTCACCGAGGATAAACGGTAATCACCAACGGCAGCGGCAGCAGAGCCGGAATCGCTTCGGCCGGCTCGGCCAGCAACAGCCCGGTCGAGGTGCCGCCGTCCAGATTCACGGCGATGTCCAGCCCCAAATCTGAATTCGTCAGATACAGACTCAGTTGGTGAAGCGTAAAGTGTCCCTGAGTGGTAACTACAAAGAGGATGCGCCCGTCGCTGTCCTGGCCAAGAACGGTACGCCGGGCGCGGCGACCATCCTCGAACTGTTCGGGGAAGCC
>CAZWZZ010001018.1:0-2640 GCA_964638395.1 uncultured Caldilineaceae bacterium | reverse complement strand
CTTAGGGAACGCGAATAAGCCCCATCTGGGTAAAATGGTGATCGAAGCTGAAGGCTTGTTGAATATTGCGTTGTTTCGCTAAAACGAGACAGGCGCAATCCGTATAGCTCCATTCTTTATCGACATACTGGCTAAACGTCCGCCACGTCTCCTGTTCTTCGGGGTCTGAAAAGATGACCATCTCAATAAAGCGGCTGTTGCGTAAGCGCAACCCTAACTGAAGGGCGACTTGCATCCCCAACCGGGCTTTGACCGTGGTCATCGTTTCATCAAAGATATGATTGGAGAGCAATAAGCTGCCTGCGCCCACTTGGTTCTTGAGAAACGTAGCTGCTTGCTGATGGTGGGGATCTTTGCGATCAACAAGCGCGTACAGGCCGCTTGTGTCAACGATCACTTTGGTCATTTTCGGCCACCTTTAGGGTCGGTTGATGCTGCCAGTCGGTGCGATACAGAAATTTATCCAGATTCTCGCTGGTAATGCCATCGTCCGGCCCTTCGCCGATACCGATCACGCCCCAGAGCGGGTCATCGGCCCACGACTCGGTGCGACGCCGCTCGATGGCCTCGGTCAATAGCTGGCGCAACAGGGCGGACATACTCGTATCTTGGCGTTCACTCTCTTCAGCCAGCCATTGGTGTTGCCACGCTTCCAAAATGAGTTGAACTCGTTTCATTGTGTACCTCCTGTGTTGTACACATACACACTACATCTGTTCTGGTGTTTTGTCAATACCGAAATTTGATTTTCCAGGAGTGACCTTGTGCCACGCATTAAATTACAAGAACAACCGGCCTATGAATTTCAACATAGCCTAACTATCCGGGTGACCGATCTAAATTATGGGGCTCATCTGGGGAACGACTCGGTGGTGACGCTCATTCACGAAGCTCGCGCTCGCCTGCTGCATACGCTGGACTGTCGAGAGCTTGACCTCGGCGATGGTCAGACCGGCATAATTATTGGCGATTTAGTCGTCAATTTTTTGCAAGAGGGCCTTATATTTGACGAAGTACGGATCGAGAGCCACGTTGGTGAGATTTCACAGCGGAGTTTCCGCATTTTCCACCGGCTGCTGAAGGGCGACAAGCCGTTGGCTCTAGCCGAGACGGGGATCATTACCTTCGACTATACAGAACGCCGGGCGGTGCCTGTTCCCGAAGAATTTTTAGCGGCGTTGCGGGCGTATCAAGCGCGGAGTCAGGCTGAGTAGCAAATTTTTATTGTGAGGCCGTCAGCTCATACGCATAACCGGCCGGTTGGGTCGTCACCTGGGTCAAGCCGCTGACAATCAACACCGCCCGGTCAAACGTGGAGCCTAGCCCCTCGACCATGAGCGTGCCATAATTGGTATCATCGAGCGAAATCTGGCGGACGGTGATCGTTTCGCCCATTTCGATGACTTGTACGAGGAAATGTTGGGGCAACATATTGTCGATACGGACAAACCCTTCCGCTTCCCAGTCGCCGCCGTCACTTTCGGCGTCATCAAAGAAGCCGATTTCGGGGATGCGGATGTCGTCGAGGCTCCAGCCGGAGCGATTGACGGCATCATCGGTGACGTACTCGAAGCGCAGCAGGATTTCCTGCCCGGTATAGGCTGACAGGTCGAGGCTTTCTTCCACCCAAACGGGACCGTCCTGACCGCCCGATTGGCCGGTGTAGCCGGGTCCGTAGGCATTGCCGGTCGGATTGGTGGTGGCGCTGTGGGGCGTTTCGAGGATGGTCCAGCTCGTGCCGCCGTCGGTCGAGACTTCGACGTAGCCGTAATCCCAATCGGTTTCGATGTCGTACCAGGTCCAATAGTTAAGGGTGGCCCTGTCCACGTCGCTCAAATCAAAAGCGCGGGTCAGGCGGGTGTTGGTATCATCCCCCCGATGGCTGTACCATTGGTGCGAGCCACTGTGGGCCTCATTAGCCAGCACCTTGACTTGAGACGAACCGGTAAACGCCACCGTAACATCCCCCTGACCATTCAATTCGATGTAGTCGCTGCCGAATTGGTCAACGGTGGCTTGTTCCTGTTGGGGGTAGTTGCGGTACAGCTTGTTGATGGAAATGGCCCCTGGCGTAAAATCTTGATACCCCCACAAACCGCTTGAGGCGTCCGGGTCGTTCAAATAGTTGGCCACCACAAAGTCGGCAAAAATATCATCGAACCGCTCGCTGTACCCATTTTCCTCCAGGACGATGTTGAACCCGGCAATACCATTCTGCGGATGGCTGACGACGGCTTGTGTTAGCTCCTCGCCATACCGCTGGAGAAAATAGGCCATAAATAGAAAGCTGCCCCCATAATTGGCCGTGGCTCCGCTGGGCGTATCGGCCCAGCCGGTCAGTTGGGTATCGGGGGTAGCCGTGAACGCCCCCACGAAATTGCTGCTGCCATAGCCGTTGATAAACGTCGCCAGTTCACTCATGCCTTCGTTGACCCACGTATCCTCGTTCCGGTCTTGATGCCAATGGATCATATGCTGAAATTCGTGGGCCAGAACGCCATCAAAATAATTATTGCCGGGGGTGATAGCGCGGAGGTTGATGAAGAACATCTCTCGTTCGTTACTGTATGGTTCGGCCAACTTCGTATATTCGTTAGAGGCGGAGAAGTAACCGGCGACTCCCGGCACATCCCCCATAAA
>CAZWZZ010001017.1:0-2641 GCA_964638395.1 uncultured Caldilineaceae bacterium | reverse complement strand
GGCCATCCCCAACGTCTCCCCCCCTTTCTCCGACAGAGGAGCCCCCTCCCAGCCCGACCCCGACTCCAACTCCTCCCCGTCTGTCCGAACCATCGCCGACGACACCGGTTCAACCCACAACAGTTCCGGTTCAGCCTACGGTTGAGGATACCTGCCGCCCCCGGGGTGAATTTGCCGACCTGTGGGCGGCCAATGAGGAAACCTTTGGCTGTCCCATTGAGTCGGCACCGTTATACGGCACCTTTGTGGAGATGTCCTTTGAACATGGCTATCTCTATTGGATGCAAAATATTGACCGGTACGGGGATGTCGGCCTGGCCATCGCCACGCTGGGCGGGCGCAATCCGGGGGATAGCGGCACCTGGTCTCTCCAGCAGGAGAATTGGAACGGCGAAGGCATCTGTCCGGTCGGTCCCCCACCGGAGAACCTCTTTTTGCCCGACCGCAATTTGGCCCAAATCTGGTGTGATATGAACGGCCTCGACGTGCTGGGCTACGCCACCATTCCCCAAGAGATTGTAGCGAACCGGGGCGAGGCGGCCATCCAAAATTTCGACAATGTCATTCTGCTTAAGGACAAGCAAGGGCACGAGCAAAACCTGGTCTATATTTTGTGGCGGGCCGATAACAGCTACCAACGGGTGACTTATTAGCAAAAAAAAAGGGCCTGGCAACGTTGCCAGACCCCTGGGCAGGAATAAAGGGAGGAATGATTTGGTTTTGCTTATGGTACGTCTGGGTAGGATTATCCTTCATCCCCTGCCAGAACAACCTCGAAAATTTGTATGTCCCCCGCATCATAAATTTTCTCCAGGTAAGGCGCTTTAGCAGGAACAAAGTCGCCGAGGGTTTGTTCAGCAGGACCGTAATAGATATAGGCAATATTGAACTGCTTAAGCAGTTCAACGCGCCAAGCCTCAGGAACCTTGCGGTCAAAGAAGCGTACTATTTGTTCCTGTTTAGCCTCCGAGTTGATCGTCTCCGGGCCGTGTCCGGCGAAGGTTCGAACGTTGGCTCGTGTTGGTAGAAAGTTACCACTTTGGTAGCTACTCAAAATTACTTCATCCTTCGAGTGTTGGGCCAGCCACGCTGCTGCCTGTATCTGACTGCCGGCAATGAAAATCTGTTCTGAGCGTTGCGTAACAGCCATTATCGCTAAACCGGTAAGTAAAATATTGGTGAGTGACATAACGATGAGTAACAGGAGAGTCGTTGCTACAAAGGGCAGTCGTTTTCCCAAACTTTCAAAAAGCCAAATTACGCCTATAGCCGCCAGTAAAGCGAGCGGCGCTTGATAGCCATCCAAAAATCGGCGCTGGAGCCCCAACGGTACATAGAGCAATAATGGGACGACAACGAGCCAAAGTCTCAGAAAATTATACGGCGATTGTCCGGCATATCGAGGCGCGACCCGAAATCCAACCAGAGCCAAAAGTAATGTCGCACCGAAACCAAGAAGATAGTGAATGGGGGCGGGTGAAAAGGTCAAGCTTTGCTCTCGCCAGGCGGCAAAGGCCGGATTATTGTAAAAAACACTCAGGACATAGATTAAATAGGGTGTGGCCGGACCGACGATAATCAACAAGCGCAGCAACCTACTCTGTAGGGAGCGGGGCTGTTTATAAAATTGCCACAATGCGTACAGGCCCAGCAGTAAGCCGAGAATCGGTAAACGATACGGATGCACTAAACTGACCAGCAAGCCATAACCGGCCGCCTGGAAGCCATATTTTTTCTGACCGTTCTTTAGAAATTCCACGCTGCTGACGGTGAGCAGCAGAAATAAACCCTGAGAGAGCGGTAGGTGAGCATACGTCAGAGCAGCCAAGAAGAAAGAAGCATCTGGTGCCCACAAATCGACCGGCATATGTCCCAATTCTGCCGTTCCGCCTGAGGCGAGCCAAAGCCAACCAAGACCGCCACTGAAGCCGAATATCAAAAAAGCCACTTTTCTAATTTTGATCGTCGGCGTGAAGTAGGCAGTAAAACGATAGAACGCCAGTAAAGCGAAAGGGATAGTAAAGAACTTACTCAAATGAAATATGATGAGGTTGGAAAAGCCGCTCAAACCGGCTAATTTACCCAGAAGGATATAATAGATAAAAAACAAGGCCCCCTGGTGGGGTTCAGGAGTGTAAACGAGCCGAAAAAGCCAATAGCCCGAACGTCCCTGCTGCATTTTGGCTAAATAGGAATGTCCATCCTCCAGACCGATGATGAAGCCGCTAAAGTAATGGATCGGGTCAGAGATCAGTATCCCGTAAAAATAGGGCAACGTAACCAGCAGGCTCAAACCAAAACTCCAGCCTATTGCCCAACCCCACTCTTTACGTTCAATCAGCTCCATTTTACCCTCTTGCGATTCTCCATAAAAACCACAAAATTATCGTCGTGATACTGACACCTGTGACCGTCGATGCCCAGCCTCCCCAAACCAGGCTACGGGGACGATACGCTAGCGTGATCTGATACGGCCCCGGCGGGTCGAGATACACCCCCCGCAGCAGGCCGTTGACCTGTGCCACCGGCTGCGATCTGCCATTGACGGTGGCCTGCCAGCCGGGATACCAGATTTCGCTTAAAACGAGCCAGCCGCCCGGTTCGCCGAGTGGCTCGACCGCGATCTCGATTCGATTGGCCG
>CAZWZZ010001016.1:0-2643 GCA_964638395.1 uncultured Caldilineaceae bacterium | reverse complement strand
TAGTACAAACTATTGAGAGAGGTTATCCCCGACAAGCAACATGGCCAACCTTGAAGCGTTGAAGTCAGGAATCAGAGTGAGAGGTATTGTCCCCCGACAAACTGTCTCCATCGTCGATGTCAAATGGCACGGCTCGAACGCCGTTGAACTGTTCTACAAACGGGCCGATGGCCAGACCGGTAGCCAACTTCTCTACCGCCACGATGAGGCCAACCTGGAAATCATCGAAACCAGGCGCACCTGGCGCTTCGACGCCGACGGCCACACCTTTCGCCAGGCCGCCGAAGCCTATCGCATCCACCTGGCCCACCTCTTTGACCCGGTGCTGGCCGTCCATACCTCGCTGATTATGCCCCTGCCCCACCAAATTACGGCGGTTTACGGCGAGATGCTGACCCGCCAGCCCCTCCGCTTTTTGCTGGCCGATGACCCCGGCGCGGGGAAAACGATTATGGCCGGGCTGCTCATCAAAGAGTTGATCGTCCGGGGCGATGTCAAACGCTGCCTGATTTGTGCGCCGGGTGGTCTGGCCCCGCAGTGGCAGGACGAACTGTGGTTCAAGTTCCAGACCCATTTCGACATCATCACCCGCGACACCATTGAGGCCGCCGTCAGCGGCAACCCCTTTGCCGAGAAAGAGCGGATCATCATCCGCCTGGATCAGGTGGCCCGCGATGAAACGCTACAGGAGAAGCTGCGCCGCACCGAGTGGGATCTGGTCATTGTGGACGAGGCTCACAAAATGTCGGCCCACTTCTGGGGCGGCAAGCTGGAAGAGACCAAACGGTACAAGCTGGGCAAGCTGTTGGGCACTATTGGCCGCCACTTTTTGCTGATGACGGCCACCCCCCACAACGGGAAGGAAGATGATTTTCAACTGTTCCTGGCCCTGCTGGACCCGGATCGCTTTGCCGGTCGCTTCCGCGAGGGTGTTCACCAGGTTGATGTCTCTGACATTATGCGGCGCATGATTAAGGAGGATCTGTACACTTTCGAGGGGCGCAAACTTTTCCCGGAGCGCCGGGCCTACACCATCAATTATGAGCTATCCCCGGCGGAAGCCGACCTGTACCAGGCCGTGACCGACTACGTGCGGGAGGAGTTCAACCGGGCCGACCAACTCGATGACCAGCGCAAGGGCACGGTCGGCTTTGCCCTGACCATCTTGCAGCGGCGGCTGGCCTCCTCACCGGCGGCTATTTATCAGTCGCTCAAACGGCGGCGGGAGCGGTTGGAAACGCGGTTGGAGGAATTGCAAAGTAGCCCCCCCTCAATCCCCCCCATTGGGGGGAGGTTGGGAGGGGGGCCGTCTTCCTATTACGATGAAGATGATCTGGCCGACCTGGACGACGCCCCCGTCGAAGAAATCGAGGCCATCGAAGAAGAAGTCATGGACAGCGCCACCACCGCCTTGACGATGGCCGAACTGCAAGCCGAGATCGACACCCTGACCGGGCTGGAAGCGCAGGCCCATCGCCTGTTGTTTGACCTGCGAACCGACAAAAAATGGCAAGAACTGGCCGCCATCCTGCAAGATGATGACCGGATGGTCGATAGCCACGGCCAGCGCCGCAAGCTGGTCATCTTCACCGAACACCGCGACACCTTAGCCTACCTGTGGGAGCGGATCAGCACCCTCTTTGGGCAGGAAGATATGCTGGTCACCATTCACGGCAACGTTCCCCGCGACCAGCGCCGGGCCGTGGAGGATCGCTTCCGCAACGACCCCGACGTCTACTTTTTGCTGGCCACCGACGCCGCCGGGGAGGGCATCAACCTGCAACGTGCCCACCTGATGATTAATTACGACCTGCCCTGGAACCCCAACCGCCTGGAGCAACGCTTTGGCCGCATCCACCGCATCGGCCAGACCGAAGTGTGCCACCTGTGGAACCTGGTGGCCGGTCAGACCCGCGAAGGGCAGGTGTACCGGCGGCTGTTGAGCAAGCTGGAAACCGAAAGCAAGGCGCTGGAGGGCAAGGTCTTTGATGTATTGGGCAGGTTATTTGAGCAAGACCCGTTGCGTAAATTACTGATTGATGCCATCCGCTACGGCGACCAACCCGCAGTCCGGGCCAGGCTGGAGCAGACGGTCGATCAGGCCGTGGACAAAGAGCGGGTGCGGGACCTGTTGGAAAGCCGCTCCCTGGTCACCGAGACGATGGACACCCGCCAGATTATGCGGGTCCGGGAAGAGATGGAACGGTACGCCGCCCGACGCTTGCAGCCCCACTACATCAAGAGCTTCTTTATGGAGGCGTTTGCCGGGTTGGGCGGCACGCTCCGGGAGCGGGAGCCGGGCCGCTACCATATTAGCTATGTCCCGGCCCGCATCCGCCACCGCGCCCGCGACCTGGGCACCACGCTCCCGGTCTGGGAAAAGTATGACCGGGTTTGCTTCGACAAGGAGCTGGTGCAGCAGCCGGGCCAGCCCCAGGCCGACTTTATCTGTCCCGGCCACCCCCTGCTGGATACGGTCATTGATCTGATCCTGGACCAGCAGCGCGACCTGTTACGGGCCGGGGCGGTGCTGGTCGATGAGACCGACCCCGGCCGGGAAGCGCGAGTCCTCTTCTTTTTGGAGCAGAATATTCAAGATGCCCGCGCCCCCCACAGCGGCGACCGGCGCATCATCTCCCGCGA
>CAZWZZ010001015.1:0-2648 GCA_964638395.1 uncultured Caldilineaceae bacterium | reverse complement strand
ATCGAAGCGCAAGTAATAGGATTGTCCAAAAAGAACGTCGGTCATAATCAACCTCCCCTACGTGCCGCTGGCGGCAGTCTGTTTATACTTCTCCACCCGCCCCTGATAGGCGGTCATCGTTCTGTCATTGTAGCTATCGTAATGCCCTTTGCATTGGTCGGCGTCAAAGGCCACCTTGTCGAGCGCCCCATGCTTTGCGGCCAACCGGGTGTGTTTAGTGATCTGATATTTTTGCAAAGGCCTCTCTAACCAATTCCCCAGAAAGCCACCCAATATAAACTCGCTCGACTGTTTGAAAAAACGGTAAAAAGCGGGCAACCGTTCATTCAATTTATCCAAATTGAGAGACGTACCCTGCGGCAGATAATCGGTTACCCAGTCGTTGCAGTGACGTATATCGAGATAACATTGTTTGCCGTACAGGGGAACCATCTGCAAAATCTCGCGGGCAACAAAGAGGTTAACATCCTCGAATTGCAGCAATCGCTCGGTCAACATATAATTGGGGCAGAGGTGAACGCCCCGTAGATGACCGTAGCGGACCATCAAAATAATCATAGCCCGGCACAACCACAACCGGCCAGGTCGGGTGACAATCAAATAGTCGATGTCATCCACATTGTCGCGGGGGTTTTCGACGGCCAGCGAGCCGGTGACGGCCACCATCCGCACAAAGGGCAGACTGGCCATCCAGCGCCCATAGTGACACGCCTTGGGCCAGAGCGCCTGGGCTGCGGCCCATCGTTCCCGCCGTCTGGTGGCCAAATGGGGTCTACCGGCCAGACTATAAAATGTTTCGACCTGAATGATCTCGCCCCGGGCCACCGCGTCATCCAGCAACTTCCGCAATGAGGCCGGAGTCGTTTCAAACTCCAAAAATTTGTACACTTCCTCAAATGTCAGAGGATAATCAAAGATGTCGGCATATAAAATCGGTTTGATCGCTTCTTTGACCGGGTCAGACATCTTCGGCTGTCGAACGGCAGGCTTCATAATTTCAGAGGTATCCTTTTGACCACAGCCGGGCTGCGGTCTAATGTCTGGATGTTGGCTGAATGGATGGTCGGAGGATTGGCAATATTGCGGCTGATTTTAACAATAAACTTAAAATTTAGCAAAGAAATAAATAGAACTGACGCAGTTGAAGCGAAAATGGGGTTCTCGTAGCGCAAATAGTTCTACGAACTGCGTCCCTTTTGGAGAAAAATGTGAGAAAAACCCCGCTTTGCCATTGTGTCTCTTTGCATAATTGAGTATAATTTTTATAACTGCCCAAAATTTATTGACGGTAATTATAGAGAAAAAGCTGATGAACCCAGATCTTCTTGAACAAGTGCTTAATATTAGTCGCAACATGGCCCAAATTCGGGCCTTATCCCCTCTCCTTGACTATATCGTTGATGAAGCCATCAAACTGGTCGGGGCCGAACGAGGTTTCATTGTTTTGTCCAGGCCGGATGGCAGCCTCGATTTTCGGGTGAAGCGGAGCTTCGATGGGAGCGAAATCCCCAATGCGGAAGTTGAAATCAGTAAATCTGTCTTCAACCAGGTCATCGAATCGGGCGAGCCGGTGCTGCTTTACGATGCCATGAACAGCCCCGACTTTAGCGGCTCGGCCAGCGTCATGGGCCTCAAACTGCGCTCGATTATGTGTGTGCCCTTCACCTCCAAAGCAGAGACCATCGGGGCCATTTATGTCGAAAACCGGGCGGTCAAGGCTCGTTTTAGCAAAGAAGATCTATCGCCTTTAACCCTTTTCGCCAACCAGGCCGCCGTTTCTATTGAGAATGCCGCTCTCAACGATGATCTGGAAAAGCGGGTGGCCGACCGCACCGAGGAACTCAAAGAGGCCATGCAACAAATCGAGGAAAGTTGGGCCCAGGAAATGGAAGCCAACCGGGTCCGTAAAGAGTGGCTCAACAACGTCACCCACGACCTGCGGACTCCCCTCTCTATCGCCTCCGGCTGGTTGATGCTCCTCCAAAATAACCCGACCGCCAGCCTCAACGAACAACAAAACGAATGGGTGCAGAACGCTTTCGAGGCGGTCGAACATACGACCGAGTTGATTAACGACCTGTTCGACCTGTCCAAGCTGGAAGCGGGCGGTATGGCCCTTTACAAAGAAGAAACCGACCTGGCCGAATTTTTACAAAGTGTCTACGAAGTCGGGCTGGGCTTGCGCTGGCCGGAAGGGATCGAATTTAAGCTGGAGCTGCCCAACGAGTTGCCCCCCATCTCAATTGATCCCCTTCGCATCCGCCAGGTTTTGATGAACCTCCTCTCTAACGCCCTCAAATTTACGGAAGCGGGCAGTATCACCCTGTATGCCCGCTATCCGAACGACGAAGGTGGCGTCCTGGTGGGTGTGGTCGATACCGGCAAAGGCATCCCCACCGAAAAAATCGAGACCCTTTTCAACCGCTTTGAGCAGGTCGAGGATGAAAATATCGAACGGCAGCGGCGCGGTACCGGTCTGGGCCTCTCCATCTGTCGCGCCCTGGTCGAGATGCATGATGGCCGTATCTGGATCGAAAGTGAAGTTGGTCAGGGGTCTGACTTCAAATTCGTATTGCCGGAAGGTTAGTTATCCGTAGGAGTTACGCAGTTCGCATCCCGAGTAGCCTTGAAAAGGCGTATCGAGGGGT
>CAZWZZ010001014.1:0-2650 GCA_964638395.1 uncultured Caldilineaceae bacterium | reverse complement strand
AAATTGGTTTCCTCACGAAGTATTCGTCCCCGCTGCTGAGGAATCATCGTCAGCAATAGGCGGATAATTTCGGTCAAAAATTGAAAGCGGTGGTTGATAACTTTTTCATTCAGTACATAGCGCCCCTTGAAATACCAATCACGACTCTCGCGGGCCGATCCGAGCGAATATTCGTAGAATCTGGCCCGATCCTTACCCGTTCCCCGTGAATACCCCTCTGCCAAATTAGCGCTCATAGACCCCAACGCTTCATATAGTTGGCCTGACACACGCACGGTACGCCGATCCTGACTAAATTTGGTAACATCGTGCCAACCAATATCTCCTAAAAATAGAGCCAACCGATAAGCCTTCATTTTCCACAACGAATCCGCCGTCATTGCTTCCGGGACCCTTTGCTCCCAATCTGCATAATTCATCACTGTCTCCATAACCAAAATCCACGTTTTACGTTTTGCGTTTTACGTTTTGCGTTTTACGTTTTCGATAAAGACTTTCACCTTCCCATGATCCTTCTTCCCTTTCTCCGCCTCGACGCCGCTGCTGACATCGACGCCCCAGGGCCGGACAATGGCGATGGCCTCAGCGACGTTGTCCGGGGTCAGGCTGCCGGCCAACATCGTCGGATAGCGCCGGGCGACGTTAGCGGCTATCGTCCAATCGGTCACCCGGCCCGTGCCGCCGTAGAGGTGCGGGTGGTAGGCATCGAGGAGCAGGCAGGGGAGCGGCGGCGGGGCCGAGGCAGCCGGGGGCGGAAAGAGCGGTTGGTAAGTTTGGATGAGCTGCTCGGCTGCCTCGGCGGAGGGGGGACGGATGGCTTTGTAGGCCAGGCCGTTGAAATGTTGGACGAATGTCGGTGGCTCGTCGCCGTGGAGCTGAACGGCATCCAGGGGGCAAAATTCAAGCGTGTGGCTAACCGTTTCTAACGGCTCGTTGACAAACACGCCCACGCAACGGAGCGTCTCTTTGAGTCCTTCCGACTTGAGGCCAGCTACGATGGCCTTGACCGTTTCCGGGGCCACGTACCGGGGACTCGGTTTGTAGAAAATGAAGCCCAGTAAATCCGCCCCGGCCCGGGCTGCGACCACAGCGTCAGACAAATTGGTTACCCCGCAAATTTTGACGTTCGTCATTGATTCGTTACCTTTATCGACCATAGGAGTTACGCAGTTCGCCTCCCGAGTAGCCCCTTAAGGGCGTATCGAGGGGTGCAGCCGCTCCAAACGACACCCTTCGATACGGCTACCGCCTACTCAGGATGCGTTTGTCGCTCAACTGCGTAACTCCTAAACCTGTCCGGTTTTTGTAAAAATTTTAAAGAATTATTACAATGAGTCTGGCCCAAATATCAGTAGACCGCCGCCTCCTGAGCAAACCGAAGAATGAGATTGTATCGAAGGGTGCAATTACGGTCTACTGAGTATACTAAACCATTGTCCTATTGAACAAACAAGCTAATAGATAGACACTATAATCAGGATTTTAACATTAAACTTTCCCGGAAAATCGGTTGCTTCAAACCAAATTCAAATTTTATCGTGCTATAGTATTGATAGCGTCAGCTATTCATTTCCCACGACCACCCTATTCCCGAAAATTTCAGACAAACGTTGGCAGGCATCCCGGTAACGGCCTGTTGTTTTTGTGGACGTTACCATATTTCGATTTTCCGGTTGATCTTACCACACCTCGGTTCACCTCGCCGGATTTGCGTTGAACTTTGTGAAAACTATGGCCACAACTGCCGAACATCTAAAGACGCTAAGCGTGTATGCACCCCCGCCGGTCGCCCGCCTGGCTTTCCAAGACCCGCAACGGAAATTTGAAGGGTTCTCCCGCCGTTTCCTCGCGGCGACCGTCTTTGCCGACATCTCCGGCTTTACCCCCCTGGCTGAGGCCCTGGCTTCGAGCGGCGGCGTGCGTGGGGCTGAAGAGTTGACCGCCATCCTCAATCGTGTTTTTGAAGCCCTCATCACCACCGTTGAAAATCATGGCGGCCAGGTGGTCAAATTTGGCGGCGATGCCCTGAGCCTGATCTGGCCCTGTGATGAAAATAATATGGCCGAGGCCGTCTGGCGGGCTGTGCAATCGGCCTTCGCCATGCAAACGGCGATGATCAACTTCGCCACCGTGACCACCACCCAGGGCGAATTCGAGCTGCGGATGAAAATCGGCGTCAGCGTCGGCGAACTGCTCGAAGTCCACGCCGGCGG
The DNA here is from genome assembly GCA_964638395.1 of uncultured Caldilineaceae bacterium. Taxonomy (GTDB): domain Bacteria; phylum Chloroflexota; class Anaerolineae; order 4572-78; family J111; genus CAZWZZ01. The sequence goes on along the minus strand of CAZWZZ010001014.1, from coordinate 437 downwards.
TGAGTTTAGCCGCTGGGAGTATGTCCTGGCCGGGCCGCCGATGGAAAATATGAGCAGCGCCGAAAATCTGGCCGCCGCCGGTCAAGTCGTGGTCGATGAAGCGGCCTGGCGGTTGCTCAATGGCCGCACCCTGACCGAAATCAGCAGTAATTCCCACCAACTCACCAACGCCGAGTCTTACGCCTTTGGCGAGGAGATGGCCCCCGGTTTCTACGGCATCACCCATCTCTGGAGCCAGATCCCCTCCGCTCCCCTCCAACCGCCCGATTGGTCGCGCCTTGATCCCTCCGCCCGGGCCAAAGTGTCCACCACCCTGCGCGGCTACATTCCCGGCGCAATCTCCAGCATTTTAGAGAGCGGCCACGGCGATATGCTGGCCGAACTGAAGCCGATGACCGTCTGTTTTCTCGGCTTCAGCGGCATCGACTACCATACCG
>CAZWZZ010001013.1:0-2655 GCA_964638395.1 uncultured Caldilineaceae bacterium | reverse complement strand
TCATCCGAGGTCAAGGCCAGGGCAGCCGAATGGAGCGGGGACCACAACACCCGTTCCAGCGCCGTCTCCTCCCCGGCCCAGGCCCAGGCAAAGCCCGACTCGTCGGGCATGAGCCGGCTCCGGGCCATCATCTCGGCGATGGCCTCGTTGAGCGGGGCGATGTCGATGGCAGCGAGCGGCTGTCCGGCGGCGATGGCGGCGAACGTGTCGTAGAGCAACGAGCGCAGGGCCACCCCCCGTGCCAGGATGGCAGCAGCGGCTTCGGGCCGCTCTGCTGCCGCCAGAAACAGCCGCTCTGCCAGCGAGTCGCTCACTTGCCCGGCGGCGTGGTTCCAGAATACCAGATCGGCATACCCCTGAAAGCGTTCGTAGCCAGCCTCGTGGCTATCCCAATTTTTTGTATTGACAAAGTCGAGACAGGTGCGCCCCCCGATAAACTTGAGGGGACGGCCTTCATATTTGTATTTCAATCTGTTGACACCTCCTAAAACGTAAACCGCGAAGCGTAAAACCTGCTTATTACTGTGGAAAATAAGTTTCGTGAGGTTCGTAGTAACCGCTTTAGCGGTCTAAAGACGGCTGAAGCCGTTACTACGAACCTGTCTAAAGACGGCTGAAGCCGTTACTACGAACCTGATAGACTTTGTTTACGCTGTACTTATCGGTTACAGATGTTACGTTTTACGTTTTTAACCGATTATGCGTAATTCAGTATCAGCATCCTGAGTAGGTTGGAGCGTAGCGGAAACCGTATCGAAGGGTGCGGCGAACGAACCGAGTCTTGGTCAACCCGCACCCTTCGATACGCGCTCCACTACGTTTCGCGCTACTCAGGATGCTCCCTCACCATTTTCGCATAATGGGTGTTTTTACGCTTTACGGATTTTGGATGGTTATTTTCTTGACGTTGCTTTATCGTATCTATTCAGCCATTGCCCTAAAAACAACGATGTCATAGCGGGGATTAGGAGATTTGGGGATTTTCTCTAAAAATTTATCCCCTCATCCCCAAATCCCCGCGAAAAACGTTCGTTTGGGGAGGCCGCTGAACAGTTACGCTTTATCTATTGAACGTTCTCAATACTGTTCTGAGTAATGATTCTAACTATTAAAACAATTTTGACAAGTTAGAAAAAAAGGGTTACAATCTAACCGCTTTGATACCTTAAGCCGGTTATAAACTGGGAAGGAGAGATTATGGGCCATAAAAACTACATTCTCGCCGGCTGGATTACGTTGGCACTGCTGGCGATGATCGGAACCTTCTTTCTCGCCGCCTGCGGCGGAACCGACAGCCGTCCCTCGCAACCGGAGACGACGGATGACACCGTGGCCGTGGTCGAAACGGAGATGGCCACGGCGACGCCTACGCTCCGACTGCCGGTCACGGATACCCCACCCCCAACGGCAGCGCTACAGCCCTACCCCTACACCACGCCCCTGCCCCCACCGACCCCGACTCACCTCGACGGCGTGTACACCCGCGTCGTGTCCTTTGCCGGAACGCCCACGCCCTGTCGCCGCTGCGCTCCCTACCGGGCCGAGGGTGGAACCTGGACGCTCCAGCTTGATCGGGGCCTCTTTCGCCTCGCCCACGATGGCACCGGCTTCACCGGCATCGGCGCGTTTACCCTCTCTGACCGCCAACTGACTCTCTTTAACGATCCCAACTGTCATCTAGGTATTGGAACTTACGATTGGGCGCTGGATGGCCGCTCGTTGATATTGACGACCGTGGCCGACGATTGCGCCTTTGGTCTCCGGGCCAAAAATTTGGGGGCCGGCTCGTGGCTCAAACAGGTTGATGTCGCCGGGCAGCCCATCGATCCCTGCCAGCCCCCCAACACCGAAGCCGCCGTCACCGGCCATTGGCCCGCGCCGGCGGGGTGTCTGGGGGAGAATTAGGCGGTTCCAAGATTTAACCTCGTTGAATTGGAGCCACCCAAAACGTAAAACGTGAAACGTAACGCCTGCTCTATAGTTATGGAGGTAATGATGAGCAAAACAATGAGCAAGACCGAACTGCTGGAACGGATGACCGCTGCCCACGAGGCGCTGGAACAGCGGTTAGCGGGACTGGATGACAGCCAGATGATCGACGTCGAGGTGTATGATGGCTTGACGGTCAAGGATGTGCTGGCCCATCTGGCTGCCTGGATGCGGTTGGAGATTGGCTGGATCGAGGCCACGCAGCAGGGGGAGACACCGACGCTGCTGGCTCCCGGTTATGAGTTGGGGAATGGTGATAATGACGCGGTGGTGGATCGCCTCAACGCCCATTTTTACGAGACCCATCGGGCTACAGCATTGGCCGACGTGCAGGCCGAATTTCAGGCCAGCCACGCAGTGTTACTGGCCCTGGTCCGCTCGATGCCGGAGACGGAACTTACCGATCCGCACCGCTTTCCCTGGTGTCGAGGTCGTCCGGTGTGGCGGTCGATTGATCTGAATGTCTATAAGCATTATCAGGAGCATATCGAGCTGATCGATGCTCGCTTTGGGCAGAGTCAAGCGACCCAACATTCGACGCCGTAACCCGGCCAAACGTCCGGGCCACAATGCGGCGGCTGTTCTCTGAAAAGGGGCTGTCGGGGGCGATGGGTAGCTCTGCTACCATCCTGGTTAGAGACTGTTTTAAAAGAGTTCCAGGGTCCA
>CAZWZZ010001012.1:0-2655 GCA_964638395.1 uncultured Caldilineaceae bacterium | reverse complement strand
ATTTTTTATCCGCGTTAATCTGCGAAAATCTGCGTCCCATCGTTGCTTCTCTTGGGCAACAACTCTGTGTTACTCCTGTACTGCCATTAAGTTAAGCGGTGAACAGCATCCCGAGTAGCCGGAGCATCGCGGAGGCGTATCGAGGGGTGCGGGACGGCCCCGAATCGTCGTCATAGCCGCACCCCTCGATACGGTTTCGCTGCGCTCACCTACTCGGGATGCTCCTAACTTGATGGTAGCGGTGTTACTCCTGCCCCACGAAACGGTAGCCAACGCCATAGACCGTGCTGATGTAGGTCGCATCCTTAGACTTGGAGTCCGGCTCGATTTTGCGGCGTAGGTTCCGCATATGGCTATCGAGCGTTCGCTCCGAGCCTTCGTAATCGTAGCCGAGGGCCTGCTCGATCAATTCGCTGCGGGTGAAGGCATAGCCCCGATTTTCCATCAACGTTTTGAGCAGGTTGAACTCCGTGGCCGTCAAATCGACCGGCGTGCCGTGCAGCGTGACCTGCCGCTGATCGACATCCAGCACCAAATCCCCCTGTTGCAGCGTCCGTCGCTGGGGTACGGGGCTGTCCGGCTGGCTGCGGCGCAGCACCGAGCGCACGCGGGCCACCACCTCGCGGGGGTTGAAGGGCTTGGTGATGTAATCATCCGCGCCCAGCTCCAGGCCGATGATTTTGTCGGTGTCGTCGATGCGGGCCGTCAGCATAATGATCGGCGTCTCGGCCAGGGCCGGGTCGCTGCGGACCAGTTTGGTGATGTCCCAGCCGTCCCGGTCGGGCAGCATCAGATCAAGAACGACCAGAGCGGGCCGGTCGTGGCGCAGGCTGTGCAGGGCGCTCTCGCCGTCGTAGGCGACCAGCACCCGGTAGCCCGCCTTTTCGAGGTAGGCCCGCACCAGGCGGACGATGTCCAGGTCGTCATCAACGACCAGAATTTTTTGGCCGGTGGGTGTGGGGGTCACGCTTTTTCTCCATTAGCTTTACGTGTCACTATTCAACATATCCAAACGACCATTTTTTAGCGGGGATTTGGGGATGAGGGGATAAGTTTTTCGATAAAATCTCCTAATCTCCTAATCCCCGCTATGAAATCGCTGTTTTTAGGGTAACGGCTGAATAGATAGCTTTACGTTTCACGGTTTACGTTTTACGGATAGTTTACCACAAAATTGTGCAAAGGTTGTGCAGAAGAAACCGTATCGTTAGCTCGTCGCAAGTCCGTGACTTGCGGCCTGGCCTCGAATGGAGCGCCAAGTCACGGACTTGGCTACAAGCTCTAACGGTGTAGCTACTTCGCCTCCGTCACCGGCTGCTGGCCGAAGTGAGCGACAGGCTGCCGCTGTTGCAAAACGGCATAGAAAATGACGCAGCCGACGCCCAGCAGCGGTGCCCAGACCAGGGCGTGCAGGCCGGCAGCCAGCGAAAATTGGTCGGCCAGGAAGCCGGTGAACCAGGCCCCCAGACCGCCCGGTGCCCAGCCAAAGCCCATGACCAGGGCCGAGGCCAACCCCACGCCCTGTGGCCAGGTTTCCTGGGCCATCACAATCGTCACCGGGAAGCTGAGGCCGATCATCAAACCGAGCCAGGCGACCAGGCCCAGTTGCCACAGCCCCGACGCTTGCAGGAAGAGCCATTGGCCGACGCTGAGAAAGGTCAGGCTGAAAATAACAATTTGCCACCGCCCGATGCGGTCGGAGAGCGGCCCGCCGGTCAGGCTGCCGATGCTGACGGTGAACAGAAAGATGGACAACACCTGCCCGCCGAAAGTCAGGGAGTGGCCCTGGCTCTGAATCCATTCCGGCAGATAGGTCATCATCGACACCTGAAACCAGGAACGGGTCATAACCATCATCACAATCAAAATCAGCCCCAGGAACAGCCCGTTGGCGCTGCGCCCGGTCGAGGCGGGCGGATGATTGGTGGGCAAGTTTTGGCGGATGAAGGTGGCGTGGTGGCTCATCTGCCGCTGCAACAGCGCCGCCGCCAGGAGGGCCACCGGTATAATAATCAACGTGCCGGGCAAGCCCCACCAACTGAGGCCGACGGCCACCAGCAGCGGGCTGAGGGCCACCCCCAGATTGCCGCCGACGGAGAAGATGGAGATGGCCGCGCCCCGCTGTTTGCCCGTATTGGTCGAGGCCAGGACCGCCCCCGCCGGGTGAAAGGCCGCCGAGCCGAGAACGGCCAGGCCCACCAGCAGCAGCAACGTCCCATAGGTGTTGACGAGGCCGACCGTCCCCATCAACAGGCCGCTCCAGACCAGGCTGAGAATAACCAGGCGGCTGGGGCCGATGCGGTCGCTGAGGTAGCCAAATAGCGGTTGGGTCAGGGAGCCGCCGAGGATAGCCACCAGGGCAATCGTGCCCACCTGGCTGTAGGTCAAGCCCAACTCGGTAATCAGAATGGGGTAAATGACCGGCAGGAAACTGACGGACAGCTCCAGCACCAGATGGGCCAGAGCGGTGATTAGGGCGAAACGGGTGACGTAGCGAAACATTGAATCTGCTCCTTTCTTAAGCAAGAGAACGAAGCATTGTACACCCGTCTCCGGTTAAATTCCAAAATTGACAGGGGCTATGTTGCTTCAACTCAAAGGCTTTATCTTGCTAAATCAAACGTTTGGTGTAAATTAATTCTACCTGCTCAGACC
>CAZWZZ010001011.1:0-2657 GCA_964638395.1 uncultured Caldilineaceae bacterium | reverse complement strand
GGAGGAGTATCAGTGCATCCAATTTTCGCTCAAAGGGGATTGCCAAATCCCCGTTTTGACTCGGATTTGGCAATCCGAGCCGAGCAATTTGCATCTACGGACTGAGTATACGTGTTTCAAGAGTCGATGTCAATGCTCCCGATAGGGGTGTGTTATTGCTCTGGTTCACTACTGCGTGTACAATAGGGCTTATGATGCTCCACCCCTCATCAAGGTTTTGAAAACTGCAATTCCCAAAGGAACAACTGCTATGACCGTCCAAGCTGCTACCAAAACAACCGGGCCGAAAGCCGGTCGTTTTGGTACATTTACCGGTGTTTTTACCCCTAATGTTTTGACTATTCTGGGCCTGATCCTTTTTTTACGAACCGGCTGGGTGGTCGGACAGGCCGGGTTATGGGGGGCCTTAATCATCATCCTCTTGGCCAACATTATCTCTTTCCTGACCGGGCTGTCGCTGTCGGCGGTGGCCACCAGTATGGAGGTCAAGGCCGGGGGCAAATATTATATGATCTCCCGCTCGCTGGGCCTGGAAATTGGCGGAGCGATTGGCATCCCCCTCTATCTGTCCCAGGCTATTTCGGTGGCCTTCTACGTCATCGGTTTTACCGAGGCCCTGTTTAGTCTCGAATATTTTCAGGCGTTTGATGCCCGGCTCATCTCGACGGGGGTGACGCTGGTCTTCATCGTCATCGCCTATGTCGGGGCCGATTTTGCCCTCAGAATCCAATATTTTATCTTCGCCATTCTGATGGCCTCGCTGGTCTCCTTTTTTGCCGGAGGCTGGGATAGCTTCATCTCGCCCGTCCTGACGCCCGACTATACGGACGGGGCCAATTTCTGGATCGTCTTTGCCGTTTTCTTCCCGGCGGTGACCGGCATCGCTATCGGAGCCAGCTTTTCCGGCGATTTGAAAGACCCCGGCAAAAGCATCCCCACAGGTACCCTGGCCTCGATCATCTTCACCACCATCATCTATCTGGCGGCGGCAGCCTGGCTGGCTTTCCATTTGCCGGCCGATATTCTAAAGAACGAGAGTCTGGCTATGGAGCGCATCGCCATCTGGCCACCGCTCATCTTTGCCGGAGTAGCCGCCTCGACGCTCTCCTCGGCCCTGGGCAGCGTGTTGGCCGCGCCCCGTACTCTGCAAGCCATCGCCCGGGACCGGGTCATGCCCCGCTGGATCGCTTCCCAGATGGGCAGCCCCACGGAGCCGCGCATGGCTGTTCTGATTAGCGGGGTCATCGCGGTCGGTATTATTTGGATGGGAGATCTGAACTTCGTGGCTCCGGTCATTACCATGTTCTTTCTGAACACCTACGGCATGATTAACCTGGTGGCCGGGATTGAAAAGATGGTTGGGAATCCCAGCTTCCGGCCCCGCTTCAAAATTCCCTGGTATGTGTCGCTGCTGGGGGCGCTGGGCTGTTATGGAGCGATGTTTCTCATTAATGCTATCGCCACCGTCGTGGCCATCATCATCAGCTACGGCATCTACTTCTATCTGGAGCGGCGCCAACTGCAACGCACCTGGGGAGATGTCCGCAGCGGTATCTGGTTTGCCCTCTCTCGCCATGCCCTGCTCAACCTGCGCCGCCGGGAAACGACCGTTAAAAATTGGCGACCCAACATCATCGTCTTCACCGGCCAACCTTACAACCGGGAGCAGTTGGTCGAGGTGGCTGAATGGCTGATCCTGGGTCAGGGCATCGTCACCTTTTTTCAGCTCATCGTCGGGGATGTCTATCCGATAGCCAAGCGCGGGCTGCGGGAGACGGCCCGCAAACATATCCATAGCTACATCCTCGATAAGCGGATGACCGCCTTTGCCGAGGCCGATATTGTCTCAGATTTTAGCCAGGGGGTGTTGACCATCGCCCAATCCCACGGCATCGGTGCGTTGGAAGTCAATGCCATTTTAATGGGCTGGAGTAATACCCCCGACGGCCAGATCACCCAGGTCAAGTTGATGCGCGATTTGACGGCGTTGCATAAGTCGGTCTTGTTTCTGAACTACGATTCTGAGCGCCGTTTTGGCCGGAAAAAGATCATTAACGTGTGGTGGCGGGGACGGGGGGGCAACGCCGATCTCATGTTGCTTTTTGCCTACCTGATCCGGCAACATCGGGCCTGGGAAGGGGCCAAAGTCCGCCTCCTGCGGATCATCGATGGCGAGGAGGGAGTAGAGCAGACGCAGGCCAGCATGCAACAGTTGGTCGATTACGTCCGGGTCATTGCCGAACCGGTCATCATCGTCCGGGAGACCCCCCACCAACCGGTCACCGATTTGATTACCCGCTGGAGCCAGGATGCCGATTTGACGTTGTTGGGCATGCAAATCCCTCCCGAAGAGCAGATCGAGGAGTATAGTCTCCGTCTCAATTCGCTGGTGCAGGCCGTGGGGTCGGTCTTGCTGGTCCGCTTTGGACAGGCAGAGGAGGATTTGTTGTTGGGATCATCCGGTTAATCAAAATCCAGCCGGGGCGAGGCGGCGGTCAGGATGGCTTGCTGCTTCGGAGGCGACCAGAGCGGGGAGATCTCGGCGGCCAGGGCCTCGATCAGGGCGGGGACATCCTCGGCGGCGGTCTCGTGCAGCCCTTCACTGACGATCAAGACTCGTGAGGTGGCCGCGCTGATCGTCGATTGGCGGCTCTGGC
>CAZWZZ010001010.1:0-2657 GCA_964638395.1 uncultured Caldilineaceae bacterium | reverse complement strand
TAAGTTACGCGGTTCGCATCCCGAGTAGCCTTGAAAAGGCGTATCGAGGGGTGTAGCCGCTCCAAACGACACCCCCTTCGACAGGCTCAGGACGCAGCTTCGATACGGCTACAGCCTACTCAGGATGCGTTTGTCGCTCAACTGCGTAACTCCTAACAACTTCGTTCCTCAGTCTACTCAGGATGCTGCGATCTACTAAAAATCGGCTCGGCAATCTTGAAAACATCGACGATGGCGGCGTGTCGCGCTTGACAGTAAGGGCATTGCCACCAGGTAAATTGTCCGCCGGGCAACGCAAAATGTGTCCGGTCGAGGCCGAAGACAGGGTAGCCGGTTTGGGGACAGTAGGTCGAAATTTGGAGGCTTTGTTTTTGTTCTTGCATGATTGGTTTGACAACTCTCATACTTAATAATCTCTACCTGTTCCAGGCCAAAATGAATGGGAAACAATCATCCGGCCTCTTAAATTTTCCTTTTTAGCTGTTAAGGTTATACTGCGACCTTGAGATCAGGCATACTTTCAAAAAATAGTAGCACATTTGATGAACGCTGTCTGTGTCCTACGACACATTTTTTAAAATTTAAGGTAAGAAATCGACCGGATTTTGCTTAAAAAAGCAGGGTGATACACGGAGACGTAGTGTGCAATGGCGGGTGTAAACGGCGGTCACGCTGTCCCTTACGAAGATACCCATTCAGGGCGAGTCGCCTTTCTTAGAGAGGTAGCGCCTTTTGCTACATTGTCTGATGAGGCGCTGGCCGTCATCGTCAAGGATTTCCAGTTGCTTTTTTATAAGCGGGGCGAAATCATCTTCGGTCAGGGTGACCGCACGAACGACATTTACGTGATCGCCACAGGTAAAATTCGCGTTTACAAAGTCAGTCCCTCCGGCATAGAAACTTCGATCAATATCTTTTTTCCAACAGACATTGTGGGCGAATTTGCCGCCATTGATAGCAAACCCCGCTCGGCGGCGGCTAAAGCCGTGGGGCGCTGTGGTCTCCTGGTTATGTCTCAGACGAAGCTACTCGACCATATGCGGGCTTTCCCCGACATCGCTATCGAGATGAACAAACTGCTAACGGCCAAACTCCGCTGGACGGCCACGTATGCTGAAACGGTGGCTCAGTATGATGCCGCCGGTCGTTTACTCCATACGATTCTCCTTTATAATGAACTGTACGGCCAGGAAGAAGTACCCGGCAAACGGTATCGCCTCAATCTGGCCCTCAATCAAGCTGACCTGGCCTCGCTCATCGGGGCACGCCGGGAATGGGTCAACCGGCTATTGAAAGATTGGCGCGAACGCGGTTTGCTTGAATACCGGGGCCGTCAAATTATCATCCTCGACCTACCCCGTGTCGAGCAGGAACGCAATAGCCTCCTTGAATCGAGGGGGACCAAATGGTAGACCTTTCATCCGAGGCGTAAATAGGTCTACAGTTCAGGCGCTGGCCACGTCCGTGACGTGACCAGGGGTTGCCCTATCTTCGCTCCCGATGATGGCTTGGTGGTAATCTGTCTGGTTAGCAGCAGACAATGGCTCACCAAGAATAGAGCGTTCAGCCGAACGTTCGACGATTTGAGTGGAAATCTCTCGGCTCAGGTGATCGAAACGGAACAGCTTGTGGTTACGATCAATGGCGAAGATAGGGAGTAATTCCCTCTGTCCTTTGCAGGGAACCGCGCCCAGAGGCCGGATGGTATAATCGTCAGAGGCGATGGCCTCAATAAACGGTGCGGTCGTTACAATCTGGTTGGGGTGGGCCTGGCTCATCAACCAGGCCGCCGTATTAGCCGCCTCGCCCAGCACGCCGTAGGTGCGGCGGGTTGTGCCGCCATAGGCCCCGACCCGCAGACGGCCTCGGCTCAAACCTATTTTAACGGCTTCGATAAAATCGAGTTTCGTCGAGAGGGAGCGCAGGGCCAGAGCTGCGGTCAGGGCTTGATTGGCATCATTGGTATCGCCGGTTGCCGGAACGCCAAAAACAGCGTATAAGTAGCTGCCCTTGTCCCCAATCGTCACCTGGACCAGATGTCCCTCGTGGTGGGCCAGTACATTTTGCACCAAACGGATGTAAGCATCCAACTTCTGGTCGGCGGCCTCGTCATCCTCATAATCAATCCCGGTGAATTTCAGGAAGAGGGGGACGGCCGTACAGGTCTCGGCTACAAATCTATCACCACCGGGGGCAAACCGTTCGTACACCGGTTTGAGTAACCAGAGGCGGAGCCGGTTTTCAATCTCGGCTTCTGTATTGTGAGGGGATGAAGAAATATGGGCCGGGGGTGGTGGCACATCTATTTTTTGTATGTCTGGGGCTGAAATGTCTGGGCACAACTGCTCGATGGTGGCAAAATGTTGGGTGATACCGGTCGTGGCGTCCGGCACGACTCGCCAGGCTCCTACTTTGACGGCCTTGCCCAGTTGAGCAATGACCTCGGCGCTGACCACAATCTCACCGGCCTGGGCCAGTTGTTCGGCGGCGGCCATCCGGTCAATCGTTTTACCGGCTAACACGTCGATATATTGAATTGTTGGGTCGCCGACCTGAAAGCGTCGAACCGAGCCGGCAGCAATGGCGATCTTTATTTTTACATCAATTTTTTGATTGGTAAGTGGCTGTAGCAGACAAATTTTTTTCATGTGCGCCTG
>CAZWZZ010001009.1:0-2657 GCA_964638395.1 uncultured Caldilineaceae bacterium | reverse complement strand
GATTGGTAATTGGTAATTGGTAATTGGTGATTTTTTTTCTCCTGCTTCTCCGCTTCTCTCCACTTTTTTTGCAACTCTGCGCCCTTTTTTTGCAACTTTGCGCCTCTGCCATCGTTCCATTAACAGTAGACCGCAGCATCCTGAGTAGATCGAGGAACGAGATCGTATCGAAGGGTGCTGCGGTCTACTGATTATAAGGGTGGCAATCGCAACGAGGGTAAATGGCACAAAAAGCAACGCGGGCATTGTTGTGTAAAAAGGGGCAATGGCGGTCCAGCCGGCGGTGAGGTTGAAGGAGAAGTCGCTGTAGATGGTAAAAACCTGGAGGATGCCGCCGATGGCGTTGCTGCTGTCCAGGGCTTCGATGCCTTTTGGCTGCCCGGCCCGCTTGACCAGGAAGGCGACCAGCAGGATAACGGCCAGGGCCAGACCGTCAAGCCAATGTTTTTTTATAAGCCGGAAAAAGGATACAAAGACATCGGCGTTACGTCGTTGACGTATCTTACCCCCCTCGATCTCCCCGAATCGGGGGGAAGATGGCTGCTCTCCGGCTCCCGATAGCCAGGCTACTGCCAACCCCGCCACCACCAGCGGCGGCAGCAAGGCCACCGCCGCGAATTGGGTCAGCGTGGCTCCGAGGTAGGCCAGTAGAGCCAGCCAGCGCAGGTATGGTTTGTCGTCACGAAAACCCTCGTAGGCCAGCCACAGGGTCAGCAGGACGAGCAGTTGGAGCAGGGCGTACATCCTGGCCCGCCCGCTCCAATGGATGGCGGTCGGGGCGATGGCCAACCCGGCGGCGGCGATGAGACCCACGGCGGGCGAAAACCAGCGCCGCCCAACGACGAAGATCAGGCCGATGGTCAACAGGCCGCAGAGCAGGCTGGCGTAGCGCACCCACACGGTGGCCTGGCCGAAGAGCGCGGCCAGGTAGCCGAGGTAGGAAAAGAGGAGGCCGTGGTCGTAAAATAGGCCGGAGGGCATCACCGGCAGGCCCGTTTCGCCGATCCGCTGCACGGCCAGCAGGGTCACAAATTCGTCCGGGTAGAGATGCACCGTGTGGATGAAGCGCCAGCGCAGCCAGCCACCGAGAATCAGCAGCAGGGCCAGAACGACGGCGGTCATTATTCGATTACCGGATTGACGTTGGTTCGGTAACACAAGGGAGGTATTTTACTTGAGTTGGCCGGTTTGACGAATTTGGGCAGCAGATGCAGTGATCTGGATTCAACCTGCACAAACTCGCCCCGCGAGACGGGCAGCTCCAGCGGATGCCCCACATTGATGACGATGCCGCCGGTGACCGCCCCCGGTACTCCCTACGGCTGGCCGATGGTCATGAGCCAAGCGCCGGGCCGGAATTGGTGAGAGTCGACCGATCTTCCGAACTACGCCTTATCCCCAATCGTCACACTGACCTCTGTCACCTCGCCGCCCCGAATGAGTTTAATCGGGACGGCCTGGCCGACCCGATCCGGGCTGAGGAGGGTCAACAGGTCGTCGTGGTGACGAACGGTGACGCTGTCTAAAGCAACGAGGGTATCGCCGAGCAGCAGGCCGCCCTGTTCCGCCGGACTGTCCGCCTCGACGGAGGCCACGAGGAGCCCGGTCTCCTGGTTGAGTTGTTGGCTGAGGGCCTGGGGCAGACGCACCGTCTGGGTGCTGAGGCCGAGGTAGCCCCGCTTGACCTTGCCGTGGGCCAGGAGCGTTTCGACGACGCGGCGCAGGGTAGAGACCGGCACGGTCAGGCTGACGCCTCGCAGCAGAGCCGAGGTGTTCATCCCGACGACCTCACCCGTGGCGCTGACCAGCGGCCCGCCGGAGAAGCCGGGGTACATGACCACGTCGGTTTGCAAATAGTGATCGAGCAAGCCTCCGGCCGGCGTGCGCCAACTGTCGCTCAGGGCGCTGATGATGCCCAGCGTGGCTTGCACCGTCTGGCCCGGTCGGCCCGTCGCCAGCACCAAATGGCCAACTTTGAGGCTGTTTTGATCGAACGGGGCCCAGGTCGGCGGGGTCAAATCTTTAGCCTCGGCCCGCAGCACGGCCACGTCGGTCGTTGGATCCCGGCCCACCAGCGAGGCAGTCACGCGCTCTCCCCTGGCCAGACCAATTTTGATCTTCTCATCCCGCTGGACGACGTGATGGGCGGTGACAATCACCCCCTCCGCTGACCAGACGATGCCGCTGGCGGGCAGCCGTCGCCGGGCATCGACTTGCACAATAGCGGGGCCAACGGTTTCGACGGTTTCACCGAGTGCCGTAGATAGCGTTTGTAAGACGTTTGTCATAAGAGTCTCCTTTGTTTATGGATGGGAAGGCCAATCTTTAACTTGATTTGTGACAAGTATATCATCGGGCGCAGCGGTTCACATCCGCCATTCGGTGAGGGACTGACCTGGAAAAATGGGTAGGTGAGAGCAAAAGAGCAAAAAGCAAAAAGAAAAAAGAAAGACCCGGCGGACAGATGTCACACCGGGCCTTTACGAGAAGAGGGAAGACCACAAGAATCATTTTACTGATTCTATGTCTGAGAGTGTACTGGCTCTGGTTAAACCCAATATTAGTGGGAAATTAAAGGTTGATGAGAATTTTCACAAAGTGGGTAGATACGGGTGGGATTGTGCGGCTCGCCACTTTTGATTACAATATCAGACCAA
>CAZWZZ010001008.1:0-2660 GCA_964638395.1 uncultured Caldilineaceae bacterium | reverse complement strand
CCCGCTTCAAGACCGAGTATTACACCTCCTTCCTGGCCGACCGTCAAAATCACGAAGCCTGGGTCGAAAGCGACGTCGGCGATGCAGCCACACGGGCCAACAAAATCTGGAAGCAAGCCCTGGCCCACTATGAAGCCCCGCCCATCGACGAGGCCCTCCGCGAAGCCATCGCCGATTTTGTCGCTCGCCGGGAGCAGGAGTTGGCGGGGGTAGAGTTGTATTCGTAAGATGACGGAACCTGACCTGACGGTTGACTTACTGTGTGATGAGGCTAAAATATTCGCGCAGCGTGAGTCAAGCCACCCAGAACCGACGTTGTACGGCGTTACTGATGGCAAAGCGGTGGGTACGTATCTGGAACATAAATTCCAGGCCCATCTCCGCGCTAAATACACCTATGTTGGGGGTAGCTCGGCCAGGGGCATTGATTTTCCTGAGTTGAATGTGGATATGAAAGTGACACGGATGACCCAGCCGCAATCCTCCTGTCCTTTCAGATCGGCCAGACAGAAGATATACGGTCTGGGGTACGGGCTGTTGGTGTTTGTATATGACAAAGTGGATGATCCCGGTAACCAAACCGGACGGTTGAACATCCTGCACACGACATTTGTCGAGCGCCACAGAACCGCAGATTATCAGACCACATCCGGCTTGCGAAAAATTCTCGAAAATAATGGCAATGTTGATGATGTCGCCGCTTTTCTGATGGACAGATACTTGCCCGTCGATGAAAGTCAGGCTATGCAGATTGCCGAGGAAATTTTAGCCAATCCGCCCCAAATTGGTTATCTGACTATATCGAACGCCCTGCAATGGCGATTGCAATACCGACGGGTCATCGACGTTGCCGGTGATGTCGAGGGTATTCGGAAAGTGTTGTAGGATGAATTCTGCCCAAAAGAACAAAGCCGAGTTTGGTGATTTTCAAACGCCTCTCTGGTTTGCCAGAGACGTGTGTGCGTTGTTGGCGACCCAAAACATCGTCCCCCGTTCAATCTTGGAGCCAACCTGTGGCGTGGGTAATCTCCTGCTGGCTGCCCTGGATGAATTTGAGACCACGACACTGGCCATTGGAGCGGACGTCAATCTGACTTATGTCGAGGCGTTGAGACGAGAAATTACCCAGCGCAATGATAAAGCTAACGTTGAGATCATCCACACCAACTTTTTCGACACCGATTGGCCCACAATCCTACAAAAGTTGCCTGATCCCTTGCTGATTATCGGCAACCCACCTTGGGTGACCAATACGGAATTGGCGACACTGGGCAGCGAAAATCTGCCGCCGAAGCACAATTTTCAGCATCATTCTGGCATCGAGGCGATAACAGGGGCCAGTAATTTCGACATCTCCGAATGGATGCTCCTGAAAATTTTCGACTGGGTCAGCGAGCGTAAAGGGGTGGTGACGATGTTATGCAAAACCACGGTGGCTCGAAAAGCGCTGCGCCAGACGTGGCAACAAGCCACCGAAACAGGCGTTGCCCAAATGCACCTGCTCGATGCCCAAAAACTGTTCAATGCGGCGGTGGATGCCTGCGTTTTTATTTACGACACCCGCTGCCTGTCGGAGGTTAAATCGTGCCAGGTTTATGCGTATGTGATAGGGCAAACAGTTGTGACAAAAATCGGGTATCGTCGTAGTCAACTCATCGCCAATGTTGAATATTATGACCGGTGGCATCATCTGACCCAATCAAAAACGGGTAACTATCAGTGGCGCTCCGGGATAAAACACGATTGCGCCAGGGTAATGGAGCTACAAAAAAGTAACGGCGCCTATATCAATAAACTGGGCGAGCGGTGGGAGTTAGAAAGCGCCTATTTGTACCCAATGCTCAAAAGTTCAGACATTGCCGGAGCGAAAAGTAGTGTAACAGATCGCTGGATGATCGTGCCGCAGCGGACGATTGGCGAAAATACGCGCAGCATCCAACTCAACGCGCCCAAAACGTGGCGTTACCTGACTAAATACGCAGCGTTGCTGGATCGCCGGAAAAGCTCCATCTACAAAAACCGGCCTCGCTTTTCCATTTTCGGTGTTGGCGATTACGCCTTTGCCCCCTGGAAAGTGGCCATCTCCGGCCTGTACAAGCGCCTTGCCTTTACCATCGTTGGTCCCACCGCAGATAAGCCGACAGTTCTGGATGACACCTGCTACTTTCTACCTTGTCAGAACGAGGCTGAAGCTCAGTTGCTGGTCAGCCTGCTCAATTCGGAACCGGCCCGGCAATTTTACGAAGCCTTTATCTTTTGGGACGCCAAGCGGCCCATCACCGCCAAGATTCTGCGGAAGCTCGACCTGTTCGCCCTGGCCGCCGAGTTGGGGCAGTGTGAGGCGTTGGAGGAAGTCACCACTCGTGACCGGCCCGTTCAGGTGGAGCAACTCAGGTTATTGGAGGAGGGTAGGGGATACAATGCCTGAGTTAGGTTTGGCTTAAGATAAATCAGTATTGCGAGAAAAAATCTCTCGATAAATTGCGAAATGCGATATTTTAATGGTAGAATACATAAAACAAGAGATTTTACCTCGCAGGTGCAATGATGCTGATTCGATTTGCCGTACAAAACTTTCGTTCATTTTACGAAGAAGCCGTTTTTTCGATGCTGCCGGGGCGTATGCAAAAACACGCTCACCACATCATCTCAGCGGAGGG
>CAZWZZ010001007.1:0-2663 GCA_964638395.1 uncultured Caldilineaceae bacterium | reverse complement strand
AAGGAGAATTTGTTTGACGGACGAAAGACAATTGCCCGAATGGGCACCGCCGGAGGGCGGGGAAGGGTTTGCCAGTAGCGTGATGAAAGGTGTGGATGGCGGGCACGACGGCATGTCGGCCCAACCGAGCGAGGGACAGTCTGCGAAGCGACGACCGCGCCGGCGACAGTTGGATATTGATGATTATGTGGAAGGGGTGTTGGCTGGAGACCGGACGATTCTGGGCCGGACGATTACGCTCATCGAGAGCAACGCCAGCCACCATTTGGAGACAGCCCAGGCGGTGGTCAAACGACTACTGCCCCACACCGAGAAGTCGATTCGGGTGGGCATCACCGGGGTGCCGGGGGTGGGCAAGAGTACATTTATTGATACCTTCGGGTCCTACCTGATCGAGCAGGGGCACAAGGTGGCGGTGTTGGCCGTGGATCCGACCAGTTCGGTCACGCGGGGCAGCATCCTCGGCGACAAGACCCGCATGGAGCAACTCTCCCGCGAGCCGAACGCCTTTATTCGCCCCTCGCCGACGGGGGGCACGCTGGGCGGCGTCGCCCGTAAGAGCCGAGAAACGATGCTCGTCTGCGAGGCGGCCGGCTTCGACGTGATTCTGGTGGAGACGGTCGGTGTCGGCCAGAGCGAGACGATGGTCCGCTCGATGGTCGATTTCTTCCTGCTGCTGATGCTGACCGGAGCCGGGGATGAGCTACAAGGCATCAAAAAGGGCATTATGGAGCTGGCCGACGCGCTGCTCATCAACAAGGCTGACGGCGACAACCTCAACCGCGCTCGCTCGGCCCGGGCCGATTACAACCAGGCGTTGCATTATCTGGCTCCGGCCACCGAAGGGTGGCAGACGAAGGCTTACACCTGCTCCGCCCTGACCGGAGCGGGTATCGCCGAAATCTGGGAAGTGATCGAGGAGTTTCGGGAGGAAACAACCAAATCGGGCTTTTTCGAGCAGCGCCGCCAGGAGCAGGCTCTCGACTGGATGTACACGATGGTGGAGCAACAACTGCGCCGCCACTTCTTCAACCATCCGGCCGTGACGGCCCAACTACCGGCACTCAAGCAGGCCGTGGTCAACGGCACGACGACCGCCACCGCCGCCGTCAAGAGTCTGCTGGAAGCGTTTGATGGCCTGGGGTTGGCGGAAGATCAGGAGGAGTAGTCTCTGAAGAGAAATTGTGAATAATTAATTGTGAATAGTGAATGGTGAAGTTAAATCATTCACAATTAATTATTAATTATTCACAATTCACAATTTTTCAAGCCTGACTTGAAAAATATAGTTTCTATAAACCATATATTTAGAAAAGGAGAGTATGAATGGGCGTAAAACGCATAGACCATATTGCTATTGTTGTGGAAGATGTTGATGAGGCGCTGACCGTTTATCGGGATGTGCTGGGCCTGCCGGTGCAGATGATTTCGGAGGAGCCGGCGGAGAAGGTCAAGATTGCCTTTATGCCGATGCCGGAGGGGAACAGCGAGATCGAACTGATCGAGCCGACGACCGATGACTCCGGCGTGGCCAAATATCTGGCCAAGCGGGGCGAGGGCATGCACCACGTCTGCGTCGAGGTGGATGACATCGAGTCCAGTGTGGCCGATCTGAAAGCGAAGAATCTGGATGTCCTCGGCGAAATCCGCAGCAATGTTCGGGGCGACCGCTATATTTTTGTCCACCCCAAATCCTCCCACGGCGTCCTGGTCGAGCTGTATGAGAAGGGCGAAGGCGGCGGCGGTCACTAAGCATCGAAGATGCTTCAGATCGTGTAGCCTGTTGAACTGAGACAACGTGATGCGTAAAATGTTTTACGCATCACGTTTTTCGTTTTACGGTTGCCCCTTTCTGCCAACCGTGTTACAATAACCTGACATAAAGCTGTTAAGTTGAATATTCCGGTTGGACTGATGCTCAAAAAGCCTGAACTCGATAAACGTCCGGTGCAAATCAATGCCAATGGTCGGCCTGTGGCCTATCTGGGCCGCTTTCCCGAATTTTGGATTATGCGCTGGTTGAAGAAAAAGATGTGGGGCAAACATCGGTTCTGGCGATAATGGCTCCATTTTTGTGAGACCCCACCAAGCCCCCCGACAGCGGCGCTCATTGATTGCCCTTGCTTTTTCATTCCGCTGTGAGGCATTTGAGCCATTTTTAATTTGATTTATGTCTACCCCCATTGTAGCCACGAAACTTTATATCTCTTCCTCTCGCCGAGTGGGTCCCAGATTTTAGGAAATCGGGACAGACCAGGGGAATTCGGGGGGTATTCCTCCGTCCCCCCCTGTGCTTACCCGAATTTTGGGACGCACCCCCTCTCATCCCGAGTTGGTTACCCGGCCCCACCTGATCGAACGACTTAACGAGGGCCTACGGCGCAAACTCACGCTTATCTCGGCCCCGCCGGCTTTGGCAAAACCACGTTGATCGAGTTGGCCTGGCCGGACGGAGATGGATGGGCGGTTTCAAGGAGCAACATCCTGTTTGCTATGACCACTACCCTGAGACTGGCCGGTGTCAGAGTGGCTCAGGGGCCTCTTTACGAGGCTGCCCGTGACTATCAAGCAGTCAATACAACTGGCAAGGGAACAGGGCGGGGCAGCGCAGCCGGTCGCCTCGGATATGGAGTCGGGGTTGAGTGTGCTATCAATGACTCAAG
>CAZWZZ010001006.1:1910-2664 GCA_964638395.1 uncultured Caldilineaceae bacterium | reverse complement strand
ACGAAGTGTGCTATAATCCCCCGCTATGAATGAACAGTTAGCAAACAGCAGTCAAACCTCAATCACAACTGGTCACTCATCACCACGGACTGGTCAGTGGTCAGTGGATAGTGGGCAGTGGCCATTCCTCAGTAAATACGGCTTATCGATCATCATCGTCACCTTCATTCTGCTCGGTCTGCTCTACGATTTCACCGTCCCTTTTTTTGAAAAGCCGGATGAGCTGAAACATTTCGCCCTCATCCAATTCATCGAAACGCAGCATCGACTGCCTGTTGTCGAAGAGGGCGTCTACAAACCGTGGGATCAGGAAGGCACGCAGCCGCCGCTCTACCACATCCTGGCGGCGATGGCTACCTCCTGGCTGGATCTCAGCGACTTCGAGGAGCCGCCACGCAATCCCCATTACGCCGACGACCGCTCCTTCGTCTGGCGGGAACGGGGCAACAACAACCTCTACCTCCACCCCCCCGGCGAAACCTGGCAGCTCGACCCTGTCTTCATTGCCGCCCGCCTGGCCCGCTGGCTCTCCCTCCTGGCCGGTGTCGCCACCCTCATTCTAACCCACCGCCTGGCCCGCCTCATCTTTATCGACGACGACCTGACTCAACCCTATAAATCTAAAAACACCCGATTAACCAATCCCCAACCCCCCCGCCCCCCCCCCCCCCCCCCCCCCCCCCCCCCCCCAGCACCCGCAGGAAGCCCAACAGCACGGAGCGGCAGGGCGGGGGCGGCGGCGGGGGGGGGGGGG
>CAZWZZ010001006.1:0-1900 GCA_964638395.1 uncultured Caldilineaceae bacterium | reverse complement strand
CCAACCCCCAACCCCCAACCCCCAACCTCCCAATCTCCCAATCTCCCAATCTCCCAATCTCCATCCTTCCCCGGTCCTCCCCCTCCTCCCCCCCGCCCTCATCGCCCTCATCCCCCAATTCCTGCACGTTAGCTCGGCCATCACCAATGACAGCCTGAGCGTAACCCTGGCCGCAGCGGCCCTGCTCCTGTTGGCCTTAGTTATCAAAAAGGGAAGCTCCACCCGATATGCGGCTCTGTTGGGCCTTGTTTTAGGGTTGGGAGCCATCACCAAGCTCAGTTTGCTCTATCTGGCCCCACTGACCGGCCTGGTCTTTCTACTCGATCTCGCCCGCCACCGCTCCCTGCCCCGCTTCGTCAGCCACGGTTTTCTCATCAGCGGCTTGATGCTGCTTGTATGTGGCTGGTGGTTCTGGCGTAACTGGCAGGTGTATGGTGACATCACCGCCCTCAATGCCCATCTGCTCTATCGCGGCGGCGCGTTAGA
This sequence comes from uncultured Caldilineaceae bacterium, assembly GCA_964638395.1. Lineage (GTDB taxonomy): Bacteria > Chloroflexota > Anaerolineae > 4572-78 > J111 > CAZWZZ01. Next base: position 1,414 of record CAZWZZ010001006.1, on the reverse strand, counting down.
CCCACGCCCCAGCCTGGCCCACCTGTGGCAGACCGAAATGGTCGGCCTCGAACTCTCCTTCTGGGCCGCTTTCGGAGCCGGTCAAATTCTGCTTGAACCGTGGCTCTACAACATCCTGGCCTGGCTCAAATACATCATCGTGGTCGGTCTTCTCATCGGCTTCTGGCGACTCATTCGCCATTGGTCATTGGTCATTCGTCATTCATCATCCAGCTTTCACCATCATTCACTGTTCATTGTTCATTCTTCATTGTTGATTCTCCTCCTTCTCTGGACGCTCCTCATTTTCGCCGCCCTCCTGCGCTGGATGCAAATCACGCCCGCCTCTTGGGGCCGCCTGCTCTACCCGACCCTGCCCGCCCTCAGTATCCTCATCGTCTGGAGCCTGACCCAATTTTCGTTACCCCACAAAATCACGATTTACGATTTACGATTTACGATTTACGATTTACGTTTCATTCCTCCTATTCTGCTCATCACCTTCCTTTTCGGCCTCTCCCTCATCAGCCCTTTCCGCTACATCCAGACCGCCTACGCCAAGACGCCGCTCGTGACCGAAGCCCAAATCCCTGATGACATTAATCGGCTCGATTTTGTCTACGCCGACGCCCTGCGGCTGATTGGCTACAGAATCGAGCAGCCGACCATCCATCCCGGCGAATGGTTGCCGGTGACGCTCTATTGGCAGGCGACGCGCTCCATCGCCGAAAATTATAGCGCCTTCGTTCACCTCCTCGACTCCGATGGCCAGGCCATTGCCCAGGCCAACACCTACCCCGACGGCGGCAACTGGCCCACCTCGATGTTGAAGCCGGGCCTGGTTCTCGAAGATACCTATCATTTGCTCATCCCCCCGGATGTCGAAACGCCTATCGCTACCCGGCTGGCGTTGGGCATTTTTGAATTTGACGATCCGCAACGAGCGGCTAAGACGGCGGTCGATGGCGATGGTCAGATCGTTGAGCCAATCGTCGCAGGGATCCCGCTTTTGCCCCGACAGTGGCCCGCTCTCGATCCCGAACAACCGCTCGACGCCACCTTCGGCGGACAGATTCGGTTAATCGGCTATGACTGGGTTCACGAAAATATCAGGCCGGGAACCCAGGTTCCGATTACTTTTTATTGGACAACCGTGGCCCCGCCGGATCAACCGCTCAATCTCTTCATCCACCTCATCGACCCGGCTACTCAGACCCAAGTGGCTGGTTTCGATGGCCCACCCGCCTTCCCGACGACGTTCTGGGAGCGTGGCACGACCATCATCGACGAGCGGCTGCTCACGTTTCCGGCTGATTTACCGCCGGGGACGTATGAAGTGCGGATTGGCTGGTACAATTTGGAGACGTTCGCCCGGCTGGAAATGGAGGAGGGCGATTCTTTACTGCTCCGCACCTTGACCGTTGAGCCATAAATC
>CAZWZZ010001005.1:0-2668 GCA_964638395.1 uncultured Caldilineaceae bacterium | reverse complement strand
ACTATCGAGGTGGCCTAAACAGGTCGGTTCAGAAACAAACAATTGCTTTGTTTAGACAGAGCGGAAGTAAAAAAAAGAGGCACAGTTGACTGTGTCTCTTTTTTGATGCTAAAACGTGATTGTCAGAAATGTCAGAAATGTCAGAGATTGTAAATGATGGCATCGCTGGCAACGGTTAGCGGAGCGAAAGCAGTCTGAGAGGGCTGTTTTTTTGTTGCCTACGGTCTGTTCCCCATCCTCTTCGATCTAAGCAAAGCTGGCGAAGCCCGTTTCGTGCAGGCGGATCAACATCCGTAAAGCCTTACGAGCGGTTTCAGGAAATAAGTTCCGGTAGCCATTAGGTCAGGTGCGGAGAAAATGGTATAATGCCCCTATCACCACCCCACAGGAGACTTCGATGGAAATCGGTCGCTTTTTCAACACCGCCGGGCCGTGTCGGCCAGAGGATCATTATATGCTGCCGGCGGCGGCGCGGCTGCCGGATGTGCCCCGGCTGGTGGCTCATAAAGGCTATTTTGTCATCCACGCCCCCCGGCAGACAGGCAAAACGACGGCTATCTTTGAGATAGCCCAAAATTTAATGGACAGCGGACAGTACGCAGCAGTGGTGCTGTCGGTTGAAGTCGGGGCGGCATTCAATAATGATCCCGGTACGGCAGAGTTGGCGATTTTGAGCGCCTGGCGCCGCGCTGCTGAAACACGACTCCCGGCTGATTTACAGCCCCCTCCCTGGCCTGAATCGCCGACCGGTCAACGCCTTAACCAGTCTCTCAGTGCCTGGGCCAAACAGTCGCCTCGACCGTTAGTTCTCTTCCTGGACGAAATCGATGCCTTACAGAATCAAACCCTCATCTCGGTGCTGCGTCAGCTCCGGGATGGCTACTTCGACCGGCCTCAAGGTTTCCCATGGTCCCTGGCTCTGATCGGTCTGCGGGATGTACGGGATTACAAAGTAGCCGCCGGTGGTAGCGACCGGCTGAATACGGCCAGCCCTTTCAACATCAAAGTTGAGTCGCTGACGCTGGACAACTTCACGGCGGCGGAAGTGGCCGCGCTCTATCAACAGCACACTGCCGAGATCGGCCAACCCTTTACCCCGGAAGCGACCCAACGAGCCTATGACTTGACCCAGGGGCAACCCTGGTTGGTCAACGCCTTGGCCTATCTCATCACCCAAAAACTGCTGCCCGACTCGACTGCCCCCATTACTCTCGACCATATCAACCAGGCCAAAGAAATCCTCATTCAGCGCCAGGACACCCACCTCGATAGCCTGGCCGAACGGTTGCGAGAACCCCGCGTCCGGCAGATCATCGAGCCGATGCTGGCCGGTCGTACTCTGGAAAATGTACCGGCGGATGACCGGCAATATGTCATTGATTTAGGCTTAACCCGACGAGATCCAAAAGGGGGTCTGGTCATCGCCAACCCGATTTATCGGGAGGTCTTACCCCGTGTTTTGGCCAGCGGCCCGCAAGATTCGCTGCCGATTATCCAACCAACTTGGCTCAAGCCGGATGGTCGCCTGGACATCGACCAACTGCTCGACGCTTTTTTGGCCTTCTGGCGACAACACGGCCAGCCGTTGTTGAAGAGCGCTCCCTACCACGAGATCGCGCCCTACCTGGTGTTGATGGCCTTTTTGCACCGCGTGGCCAACGCCGGGGGGACGCTGGAGCGGGAGTACGCCATCGGCAGCGGGCGGATGGATTTGTGCCTGCGCTATGGGGCGGAGATGGTGGCGATGGAGCTAAAAGTGTGGCGCGATCATGAAAAAGAGCCGCTGGCCGAGGGCCTGACCCAACTGGACGGGTATTTGAACGGCCTGGGGCTGGAGAGCGGCTGGCTGGTTATCTTCGACCGGCGCAGCGGCCAGCCGCCCATCGCCGAGCGAACCAGGACCGAACCGGCCACCACACCAGCGGGTCGCCAGGTGACGGTCATTCGGGGATAACGGAGGGATGTAATTGATGCTGTCGTTACTCGGTCGGGGCTAACTTTTCGACAATCCCGGCATACTCATCGGCCAATGCCTCGGCTTCCCCTTGAGAAATGCCCTCGGCCGTGATTTGAAAATAGGGGTTTTCGGGATCGGGGATAATCAAAACCCATTTATTGAATCCCAACGCCACTTTTATGCCCTGGCTAACCTGGTTTTCATGATCCTCGAAGCGCTCGCCGATGAGTCGCATCACCCGAGCTTTGGCTTCCCAGGCACAGGGCACGCGGCGATGGGCGATATGATATGGCGGCAAATCCTCGACGATACTGCTCAAGGAGACCATTTGCGTTGCCAAAAATTCTAACATTTTAGCTAAGGCCATCAACCCATCCACGGCGCACTGAAAATCGGGAAAGATGAAGTTCCCCTGCCCATCGCCGGCCAGGATCACGTTTTCTGAGCAGGCGGTTTTGATGAGGGTGCTTTGGTCGATTTCGGTGTAGATAATCCGGCCATTATGTTTCGCCGCAATCTCTTTGAAGAGATCGGGAGCGTTGAGGGGAATAGCGATGGCGCTGCCGGGGGCGTCTCGCAGGGCCAACTCAACCATTGCCGCCGTCGCCGTCGTGCCGTCGAGCAGATGCCCCTTGTCATCGACAAGATAGATTTTCTCGCCACTGGGGTCCATATAAACCCCCAACTGAATGCCTAACGCCGTGGTAATGG
>CAZWZZ010001004.1:1356-2679 GCA_964638395.1 uncultured Caldilineaceae bacterium | reverse complement strand
TGGCGTTGCCCTGACGGGTCAACCCCACGACATCCTGTGCGTCACCCTTCTTTATCTGTGCTTTTAACTTTCTTAAAAATGACGCACATGTGCCGCACAGGTGGGTATTCTAAGTTCAAACAAGCAAACAACAAACCAACAAGCGATGAGAGAGGTGCAATAATGAACATCAACAACAGTAACCGTCCAAAACGAGAAGCGATCCCGGTCAAAAACCAGATCAAGCGCGGTCTGTTTGTCTTACTCATCCCGATTGTCGTCAGCGGGGTGTTGGGCGCAATCTGTGCCATCGGGGGGCTGCGCGGTTTGTGGCGTGAGTATCAACTGCAAACGTCCGATACGACCACGACGGCCACTGTGACCGAACTCCTGGTCGAGCAAAATGATAATGATGATGATGATGACCCTGAGGATGATTTGGATTACTACATTGTCTACGAGTTCGAGGCGCAAGACAGGGACGGTGAGACGCGGACCTTTAGCGATAGATTCGGCATCAACCAGGGCACGTATGAGTCCACCGAAATCGGGCGAGAGTTTGTGGTCGTCTATGTCCCGGCGAATCCCAACATTTCAAGCCCTTATGGACAGTCCGGCTCTGAGACTTATTGCTTTGGGACTGTGATTTTGATAGCAGGGATGGGTCTGCTCGGCTTCTTTGGCCATCGGATTTACCGCACGTTTTACCGGCTCCGCTGGGCCGCCCGCCTGGCGCGTGATGGCCTGTTGACCAGCGGCACCATCACCGACCGCTGGAGCGTGGGGCAGGATGACGATGGGAACATCTTCTACGTGGCCTACCGGTACGAACATGGCGAGCCGCTGCGCCAACAGGTCGAGTTGGATCAGTACCGGCGCTTATCCCCCGGCGATACCGTCACTGTCCGCTATCTGCCCGGCTACCCCTATATTTCCCGGATCGAGGATCTTTAAGTGGCGTAGGGGTGAGGCAACTCGGAGAAACGGTGGTTTGCAAACGTAGCCTCAAGCCGAGTTGCCTCACCCCTACCGATCATCGCCTCGAAAAAGTTCTGCTTTCATTCTGATTTCAGCATAGCAACGGAACCGGCGGAAAGGAGCAATCTAGCGAAGATGTCAGGGAACGCTGACCCGATCAGGGTCACGAGCAACGGTCGATTGAAATTGGAGTGACGCAGTTGACCTTGTAGGTTTAAGGAACCTGCAAGGTCTGGGACGAAACGCCCGTTGTCACCACACCTACAAGGTTTTTGAAACCTTGCAGGTGGCGTGCGTCACTCCTGGAAATTACCAAATTACCAAATTACCATACACACACAAGGAGTGAACGATGTCTACCGAAAC
>CAZWZZ010001004.1:0-1256 GCA_964638395.1 uncultured Caldilineaceae bacterium | reverse complement strand
GGTGGTCAATGAGACCTTCCAGAATCTGCCGGTCCAGTAGCAGTTGATGTTGAACGAAAACCAGACCCTAAAGGTTTCAAAATTTGATTTCTTGACCCGATTTAGCGCCCAAGTTGTTCAGATTTTTGCCCGAAATCGGCTTCGGAAACCTTTAGGGTCTACACAAATTACAAAAAAGGAGATTTACATTATGCGTACCGTAGTAACCTATTTGATGATTGTTATTCTGTTATCCCTGCTCGTCGCCTGTGGCGGCGAACAGGCCGCCGAGGTCGTCGAGACCGAGGCCCCGACTGAAGAAGCGGCCCCGGCCACCGAGGAACCAACGGAGACGCCGGAGCCGGAACCGACCGATACGCCGGAGCCGGAGCCGACCGAAGAACCCACTGTCGAAGCCACCGTAGCCGCCGAATTTGAACTGGAACCGCTAGAACATCCCAGCGGGGCGTTTTCCAGCCTGGTGCCGGTTGATGCCTTTTTGACAGATGTGGATAGTGATGATTTGGAGTTCCCTAGCGTCCGGGCCACGTACCTGGATCGCCTGATTATCCAAGAGGGGGATATTGCATTTGGCGTGTCAGCCAGTATTCAGCCGAAAACTGACGATGCAAACCTGGCAGATATCTATGAAGACGTTCTCGACAATATGGGCCCGGCAGACACCGAAAGCATTGAAATCGTCAGTCAAGAACAGCTCGATGAAGACCGTCTCCTGCTCGATCTGAAAGGATTTGATGAAACGTTTACTGACGGCAAGTTGTTGCTGGTGGATGGCGGCCCGTCCGTTTTCGCCCTCCTGTTTATTACGTCCGATGTCGAAGCCACCGAGGGCACATGGACGGCAATTAGCGCGGGCTACACCTACGACCCTGACTTGGCCGCCGAGCTACTGGCTGAAACGGCTGTCGCGGCCGAGGTCGAAGAGGCGTTGGCCGCCGCCGAGGCGAATATCGAGGCGGAAGCGTATGAAGAGGCGATTGCCGATTACGACACAGCGCTAGAGCTGGATCCTGAAAACGTTTTAGCTTATTCGGGTCGGGCCTGGGTCTATCAACAAATGGAAGTGTACGACAAAGCCATAGCGGATTACAGCCAAATCATTGACCTTGAGCCGGAGAATGCTATGGCTTACAACAATCGGGCCTGGACCTATCGTCTGATGGAAGCGTATGAAGAGGCCCTGCCTGATGCCAATAAAGCACTCGAGCTTGATCCGGAATCTGCCGCCGCCTATAACACGCGAGGTGAGATCTATT
>CAZWZZ010001003.1:0-2680 GCA_964638395.1 uncultured Caldilineaceae bacterium | reverse complement strand
CTCGGCGCGAACGCCCGCTTTCTGGTGCAAGCCTGGGCGGCGGATCGCTGGGGGGCCGCTTTTCCCTACGGCACACTGCTGGCCAATGTCAGCGGCAGTTTCATCATCGCCTTTTTCTTGACCCTGGCCACGGGCCGGCTGGCCGTTTCGCCGGAGCTGCGCCTCTTTGTGGCTGTGGGCTTTCTGGGCGGCTTCACCACCTTCTCCTCCTTCAGCCTGGAAACCTTCCGCCTGATCGAGCAGAGTGGCTGGTGGCCGGCCGGCCTCTACTTTTTTGGGAACACGCTGTTGGGCTTGTTGGGCGTCCTGCTCGGCATCGGCCTGGCCCAACTCCTACAAGGCGCGGGAGGCAGCTAATGGAGATCGAAGGACAAGCTAGAAAAGTAACCATTTACATCGGCGAGAGTGACAGATGGCAGCGCAAACCGCTCTACGTGGCCATTTTGGAGATGCTCAAAACTGAAAATTGCGCCGGGGCCACGGTCACGCGGGCGCTGGCCGGTTTTGGGGCGCACAGCCGCATCCACACGGCCACCATCGTCGCCCTGTCATCCGACCTGCCGCTCATCATCGAGTGGGTCGATAATCCGGCCCGCGTCGACCGGGTCATGCCCCGCCTCCAAGAGATGGTCCGCGAAGGGCTGATTACGGTACAAACGGTCGAGGTGGTGGCCTACACCCATCGCGGCCAACGGGAACTGCCCCCCACCGCCCGCGTCGAGGATATTATGAGCCGGGAGGTGCATACCGTTCACCCCGACACCCTCCTGGCCGATGCCGTCGAGATGCTGCTCGACAAAATCTACCGGGCGCTGCCGGTCGTCGATAAGGCCGGGCAGGTCGTCGGGATCCTGACCGAGGGGGATTTGTTGACCAAGGTCAAACTCCTGGCTACCAGCGTGCAACAGCAGTTGACCGAGGCGGAGATGGCCGCCGAACTCCAACGTTTGCGACAGACCGGCCAGACCGTGGCCGAGGTGATGACGCCCAATCTGCTCAGTATCCATCTGGAGACAACCATTAGCCAGGCAGTCACCCTGATGAGCAAACACAACATCAAGCGGCTGCCGGTGGTGGATGGTGAGGGCCACCTGGCCGGTATCGTCAGCCGGGTCGATGTCCTGCGGGCGCTCTCCCGCTCGCCGCTCGATGAGGAGCGGCGGCACAGCCCCGGCCCCGGCCAGCATCGTACCGTTGGGGAGATGATGACCCCCACCGTGCCCACCGTCCAGGCCACCACACCCCTGGCCGAGATCGTGGATCGGCTTGTTCAAAGCGCCCAGCGGCGGGTGGTGGTCGTCGATGGGGAGGAACAGGTGGTCGGCATCATCACCGACGGCGACCTCATCAAACGGGCTACCGCCGAGGAGCGCTCCCACATCGTCAAATCGCTCATGCGCCATCTGCCGCTGGGCAGCGGTGAGGGCTTTCACCTCAGCCGGCGCACCGCCGCCGATGTGATGACCACGCCGGTCATCACCGTCACCCCGGCCACATCGCTGACCGAGGCCCTCAACCTGCTGCTGCTGCACCACATCAAACGGCTGCCGGTGGTTGATGAGGAGGCCCGGCCGGTCGGCCTGGTCGGGCGCTCCGGCATTTTGCAGGTGATGGCCGCCACCACCGGGTCGTAGCGGTGCTAACCTGCCATCAAATCCGGGAGCGGGATGCGTGGAACGGGGCGCTGGCCGGGCTGCCCACTGCCCACGCCCTGCAACTGTGGGAGTGGGGCGCGTTCAAGAGTGGCTGGGGCTGGTCGGCGGAGCGGCGGCTGTGGCGGGCGGCTGACGGGCGGCCGGTAGCGGCGGCCCAAATTTTGCGGCGGGCCATTCCCGGTCTGGGGCGTAGCTTTCTGTACGTCACCAAAGGGCCGGCTCTCGACTACAGCGACGCGATCCTGACAACCCAGGTGTTGGCCGATCTGGAAGCGTATGCCCGGCAGAGCGGGGCGCTCTTCATTAAAATAGACCCCGATGTGGTTTTGGCTTATGGCGAACCGGCGGATGCGCCCACGCCGGACGCGACCGGTCAGGCCGTGTTGGGACTGCTGGCCGAGCGGGGCTGGCGCTTCTCGCCGGAGCAGATTCAATTTCGGAACACCGTTCTCATCGACCTGACCCCGACGACGGAGGCGCTGCTGGCGGCGATGAAGAGCAAGTGGCGCTACAACATTCGTCTGGCCGGGCGGCGCGGGGTGACGGTGCGGCCCGGCACGGTCGAGGAGATTCCTCTCTTTCATCGGATGTACGCCGAAACCGCCGCCCGAGACGGCTTTCTGATCCGCCCGGCGGCCTACTATAAAGAGGTGTGGCGGCGCTTTATGGCGGCTGGTCTGGCCGAGATGCTGCTGGCCGAGGTGGAGGGGGAGGCGGTGGCCGGGTTGATCCTCTTTTTCTGCGGGCCAACGGCCTGGTATCTGTACGGAGCCTCGACCGAAAAGCATCGCCGGTCGATGCCCAACCATCTACTGCAATGGCGGGCGATGGAGCGGGCCAAAGCGCGGGGCTGCACCCGCTACGATCTATGGGGCGCGCCGGATGTTTTCGACGAGTCGGATGGGATGTGGGGCGTCTACCGCTTCAAGCAGGGCTTCAACGGACAGACCGTGCAGGGTCTCGGCGCGTTCGATTATCCGGTTAACCGGCCCCTCTATTGGGCCTTCACCACGGCTCTGCCCCGC
>CAZWZZ010001002.1:0-2687 GCA_964638395.1 uncultured Caldilineaceae bacterium | reverse complement strand
AATAGATTGTCTTCGGGGTCAATGGCAACCCGTATGTTAAATAGAAAATTGTGGACGCCGATAAAGTGGAGATCATCCTCCCACGGTTCGCTGAAATCAGGAATAAAAAAGTTTGGTTCAAACTCAATGCCGGTCGTTTCTTGCCCCTCAATTTTCAGCGTATCTATTCGGACGGGTATTCTGCATAACTGCCCTTTAATTCTGCCCCATTTCGTCATTAGCGTGGTTTCATATTGACACGTTTCTGGGTGCATCCCCAAATCCTGAGCCAGGTTCGGAGCAATAATAGAATAGGTTGCGCCCGTATCGACGATAGCCCAAATGATCTCATCATACTCCATGAGGCTGATAGGGATCACAACGCGACTCTCATGCCTGACCTTGTCTGCAAATCGAGTAACGCCACATAAAAAATTAGGGTTAAGTTGTAACATTAGAAATCGAGAGAGAAAGGAGGAATCTTGGTGATGAGGACATCCGCTTGCTCGTCTAAAACCTCTATTTGCTCAGACAAAGCCTGTCTCGTTGGAGCGTGTCCCATCAAATTACCATCTTTTATAGCCACCCATTCCCCGCGATAATCGGCGGCATTTTCCTTCAACCAAGCCATCGTTTCACCTAAGCCCGGTTTGGGCGGAACATTCCGCCGCAGCACTTTCGGCGGGGCCAGGATGCGGGCCAGGTTTTGTAGACGGCTATCCTCTGGGAACCGTTGTCGCCCCTCGTCAATCAGGGCCATCGCTTTGGCGTGAGCGCCATTGGCTAAAGCAGCATCAATAGCCTCTCTGACCGATTCCAGGTTGTCCCAATCGATGTTTTCTAAAATAGTTGTGTCATCAACAAGAATCATCGTTATCCCTTCAAGTGATCTGCTTCATTGTCCATTTTTCATTGTTCGTCGGGAACATTGTACCACGAAGAGCGCCGGTTTGGAATAAGCCAGCCGGTTCATACCGCAAACCCAGCCGGCGATCCGCCCGCAGCGCCTCCATTGCCTAAGTCCGGCCCTGGGTATCGCTGAACTCGACCTCGTAGACATCCGGGGCGAACGCTTCGACCACCGGCCCGACCTGGCCTTTGAGCAAGCTACGCTCAGGGAGGGCTGCGGTTAGGGCGACAATCATATCACACATTTGGTTTGACATTCTATAACAATTTGCGTACTATTAAATAAATAAGACAACCTGTACCGGAGAATAACAATGATCAACCAGTGGCGTATCGTAACCTTGCTATTAGCAACTCTCTTTTATCTGAACGTTTCCCCAACCCTTGCTCAAACTTGCGATTGTTCAGGTGATACTTATAACTGTGGTGATTTTGACAGCCAGACATCGGCTCAGACCTGTTTTGAGTATTGTGAAAGCCAAAACAGAGGCGATATTCATAGACTTGACGGCAACGATGACGGGACAGCTTGCGAAAGTACTGAGTCATTCAACGGCAATGTCAGTGTAGGTCAACCCCTACCTGAACCGACCGCTGTTCCTCAACTCCCCAACAATCCTAATGTAGATCAACCAACCTCTGAACCACCGGCTAACCCCGAAACGATGCCTCAAAGTGGTGGGATGGTATCGGGACACACTGCTTTTCTTGGTTTGTTTGGGGTTTTGGTGCTGAGTGGATTATTGATCGGAGGCGTGAGAGGGTATCGTGGATAAACTGCAACAGGCTGTCACGGCCATCAAAGCGGGTGATAAAGAAACCGGTCAAGCTCTTTTAATTGAGATTATTGAGGCTGATGACAGCAACGAGCAGGCGTGGCTGTGGTTGACCCAAACAACCAATGACAAGGCCGAACAGGTTGAAATTCTCGAGAAGGTTCTGGAAATTAACCCAGACAATCCCCACGCTAAAAAGGGATTGGCTCAATTGCGACCGGCAAGCCCAGCCAAAAAGAAGTTAAAGAAACTGTCCCCCAAACCTGTTCAAAAAAAGCCTACCCCACCCCCTAAACCGCAAGTCCAACAATCTACATCTCCGGCCCCGGTTACTAATAAAAGTGATAGACAACTTATTCAAAATGCCATTGCCCTATACACATCACGAGGATGGCAAGTTATAAGTCAGACAGAAGACAGTGTACAATTACGCAAGCCGAAGGAATGGTCAAAGACATTATTAGGGTTGGGTTGCATAACCATAGTTCTGTTTGGGGCTGGGCTCGTCATTCTCATTGTGGCAGCCATTGATTATGCTCTTAAAAAAGAGCAAGTTATTTATCTTACAGCGGATCAGTTACGCCATAATCCTGATGTAACCAAACCGCCCAGAAATTTAGCTATCCCTATTATTGTTGGGTTGATTTTGGTGATATTTGCTTTATGTTCCCTATTGAGCCTTATTAGTTCTTTTAACTCCCCACCACCTGCCCCAGAAGCGGCTGCTACTGCTACGTCATCCTCTACATCCCAACCGGAAACCCCTACTACCGAACCAACACTTGACCGTGTTGGTGAATATGCTCTTACAGTTGTTACTGCTGTTAATGAGATTGATAAAGCTTCCTTGGAAGCAACGAACCTGTTAGATAATTTCAATCTCAGTGATGAACAATGGCGTGAAGATCTGATTCTAGAATTTACCATCATCCGTGCCGCCCACGAAACCATTACCAATGCCACCCCACCAGATGAATTTAGAGAACCTCACGATACGCTTTTAGGAATGTCCACTTTATGCAA
>CAZWZZ010001001.1:0-2687 GCA_964638395.1 uncultured Caldilineaceae bacterium | reverse complement strand
AGGCCGCTGCTGAGGCCCAGATGCCACCAATCGGGGCGCGGTTTGGTGTCCGTCCAGGGGGCCGCGCCCATTTCGTTCATGCTGACTGCGGCCTCCTCCAGATCGACCGGGCTGACCTCGCTGAGCAGGCGCAGTTGGTGCCAGGCTTCGGCCTCCGCTTTCTCATCATCGGCATATTTGATGCCGCCCCGGAAGGCGCTGATCGCCTTTTGGCGCTCCTTTTTAGCCAGGTAAGCCAACCCCATATTGATATAAGCCGGGCCAAAGTTCTGATCGCTGCCGATGGCCTGCCGGTAGCGGGCGATGGCATCCTCATATTTTTGTTCCTGGTGATACTCGACGCCGATTTTGAAGTGGATGTCGGCGTTGTTGTGACGGCGGCGGCTCTGGGTTATCAGCCGCTTTTCCGGGGAAAGCGATCCGACCGGCGTTTCCTCCGTCTCTTCCGCTTGATCCGGCTGGCGGACGAGTTTGACCAGACTGACCACGGCCAAAAAGCCATCCTGCCCCGGCAGCGGCAAAATACTCATAAAGGTCAGCCAGAAGTTGGCCGCGGCCATATAAACGGTGAAGGCCATCAGCGTGGCCTGGAAATTGAGGGCGCTGGGCAGATATTCCGGCGTCGTCGGAAAAAGTATTTGCATGACCTGATCGATGGTACCGCCTCCCAACAGGAGCAGCGCCGTGGCGATGGTCGTGACGCCTAAGCCAAAGAGACACAGCAAAAAGCTGGCCAGCGGCCCGGCAATGGCGATGAGAAAAATGTCGAAATGGGGCTGCTGGAACTGCCTGGGATCGATGCGTAGGGCTTTAGGCCAGCCGGCTCCGATCAGAAGGAAAAAAATGGAACCGAGCCAGGAGATATGGACCAGTGGGTTCAGGGTGATTTTGCCCCGCTCCACCTGGGAATGGTCACCGAGGGCATAGGCCATCAAGGCGTGGGCCAACTCGTGGACGGTGTAGCCGATGAGCAAAGCCGGAATGATGAGCAACCGGCTCCAGTGGAGAGCATCAAAAAAATCGGCCATCAGTCGGCCCCGCTTTGATCGAGACTGAAGGGCGCTTCGACGACGTCGATGGTTTCCCCCTGGTAGCTCATTTCGGCCCGGGCCGTGTACGGTTCGGTCGGGTCGGGTGTTTTGAGATGGAGGGTCAGGGCCGTGCGCGGCTCTTTGTGTTCGACGATCAAAAGACGGGCAAGCTGCTGCCGTTGGCTGTTGAGAATGCTCAACTCGATGTCGGGGTAGGGGCTGGGGGCGTTGGGGTCAGGCTTTTGGGGCGGGCCGGGGCTATCATCGAGCTGATCCGGCATCATCAACATCACATTGGAAGACGTCGTCGGCAAATTCTCGACCACCATCTCTAAACTGACACGGCGGCGGTCTTCCAGAACAATTGGATTGAGTGTAGCTATACGGGGTGTTTTTTGGGTCATTAGACTTGGTCGCAAATATTTGATGAATGGTTGGCTCGATTATACCACTATCAAAATTTTCTTCCAAGAGAGGACAACCGAAGCGTGTATTTCATCTTTGAAAAACAGAAATGAAAAGGCTGGGGTTTGTCAATCCCCGGCGAGCGGTAGGAAAAAACTAATAACAGTAACGCATCCGGGACTTATTTCACAAACTCACGGCTGTCGCTCGATGTGCATCCGGACCACGCGACTGTTTTCAGTCCCGGCCCCGGCGGTGATGACCAACACTCCCTCCCACTGCCCGCTTTGGGCATCGGTCAACGCCCAGCGACTCCAGACGACGGGGCCGGTTTCCAAATGATCGATCAATACCCAGCCGGCCGCTTCTAACTGGGGCTGTAAATGTAAATCCACCTCAACCGGCGTCGCCGTCGAGATGAAATTCTGCTCCGCTTCGGCCCAGCCCTCATACCCGCCGCCGCCGCCGCTCGATAAAGGAATAGCCCCCGCCGGCAGCGTCAGTTCGGGTAAGAGAGATTGAGCATACGTAGTCATCTGAGGAGTATTGTCATCGCACGAAACGAAGATGGGGTCGGTGTCAATCATCAACCGGACATCGCTCAATTGTGCGGTTAAGGGTTGGATCGTCAAATATAACTGTATCTCTTTTTCCCGATGGCACAGTAAGATAGAGGGTGTATCTGTATTAAAAACAACCCTCGATTTGTCTGGCTGCCAGACGGTGAAGCCTTGTTCCTCCAAATGGGCGCGGTAAAGATTGAACGCGGTGTCAGCCGGTAGCGGTGCCTCTAAAAAGATGCTGACGCTGGGGGCGATATTTGTCCGGGTCAGGCTGCCCACGATCACAGTTCCCTCCGGCAGCGGTACCTCAAAGGGCAGCGAGTCGGGTAAAGTGCCAACCATCACCTCAGGCGGGGCCGGGATGAGATCGCTGCGCCGGGTATGGGCCAGACCGTCATCGAACATGCGCGTGACCAACTTATGCAGAGCGGCCTCCGCTGCCACCGGTGACCGACTCGGTAGGGAAGCGACGGTGGGGGTTAATGTGCAACCCATCAATAACTGACTGAGGAGAATGAAAAACGTTAAAATAACGAAGTTTAGTACATCCAAATTGGAGGAGTGAGGCATCCTCAGATGCCGAACAGAGCCGCATCTAAGGATGCTGGCTCCGCGAAGATTGGATCTACTGACGCTTTGAACTTTTTTGGTCATGTTCATCAGCTATTCTCCTGACTTCACCACCGGG
>CAZWZZ010001000.1:0-2696 GCA_964638395.1 uncultured Caldilineaceae bacterium | reverse complement strand
GCTTTCATTCTGCTTTCATTCTGCTTTCATTCTGCTTTCGGTATACGACCCCGGCTCTATGACCAATGTAAAACTTGCTCCTGCAAAAAGGTGCGGGTCAATTGGTGGATGCTGTAGACGGGAGCCTGCAAATCACCCCAGCGGTCTACCAGATTAAGCTGGATCAGCCGATCCAAGCCATCCCGCAGATCGGCAGCGGCCAGCCCGCTGACCTCGGCCAGATGGGCCAAATTGCCCTGACCTTCGGCCACCAGTGGCAGGGCCAGCAGCACGTGGCGGGCTGCTTCGTCTAGCCGTTCCCAGGCGTGGCGATAGATGAAGGTGTAGAGCATCTCCGGCTTTTTGCCCCGGGCCGAGGTCAAATCATCCAGCACCGTATCCAGGGCGAAAATGTGGGTCTGGCCGATAACCAGACGAATGGCCAGCGGGTTGCCGCCGACGACGCGATAGACCCGGTTGAGATCAGCATCGGTAATATTTTGTAGATGGGGGGGATGATGTTGGGCAATTTCGTGACGAATGAGGCGCAGGGTGTCGGCCTCGCTCAGTTCAGGCAGGGGAAAGTGATGGATGCCCGGTTCGTGGTAGAGGCTCTCGCGGGAGGTGAGGAGAAATTTGGTCGGGTTGCTCAAATCGCGCAGCGTCGGCAGCAAGGCTTCGACATCGGTCACGGTTTCCAGATTATCGACGACAATCAGGTGGGGCTGCTGCCGGAGGCGCTCTCGGAGGGTCATCAAGGCGTCATCGGGCGAAAGCGTGGCTGATTGGGCCACATCGGGCAACAGTTGCTCCAGCAGCTTTTCGACCAACTGCTCGACGGTCAGGGCCGGGCCTTCAACCAGGCGGATACCCCGCCCCGGATTGAAGTCATACTGCCGGGCGCTGACCCAGCCAAAATCGGCAAAGTTATGCTGCTCGATGATGCGGCGGGCCAGGGCATCGGCCAATGAGGTCTTGCCGATGCCGCCCAGCCCCTCAAGCGAGACCAGCCAGGGCGGATCAGGCGCGGTCAAAACCGGCAGCAGGGCCTCCAGATGGCTTTCAACCCCAACCAGGTGGGCATAGCGGGGCTGCTCTAGCCGCTGCTCAAGCACCGTTTGCCGCTGCGCCCTGACGGCCATCTCTTGGGCCAGGATAATGTCGGCCAAAAGATTAAGCCCATCATTCTGCCGACGATAGACGGTGGCCGTGCCCACATTGGTCGAGCGGGCAATCAGTTCCATTTTATGCCCATCTAAAAAATGGCGCGTCAGAATGTTAGCCTCATCCTGATGGCTGCGTCTCAAGCTCTCCAACGCTTTGAGCAAAATGTTATTCGTCGCCAGACGCGGGTTATCGACCTCGGCCAACGTTTGTTGAAAGAGTTGTAGTTCTTGGAAGGGGGCGGGGCCGGTATCGCTCTTGTACCACGATTTCAGGGTGCGGCGCACGTCGGCCCGCACTTTGGACAGATCAATCTCATTATTCACGTTTCATTCTCCCCAGCATCTCGGTGGCCCTAGCTTAACACAGCCTGTTGACAAATACAAGACCTATGTTAAAGGATTGAGAGGAGAGTGATAGAGTCTGATAGAAAAATGAACAGGATGAGAGTTATTTCGTGTGATGTGATAGATTTTTTGGGGTATGGTGTGTTCAACTTAGTTCAACTTGAATGAGGTGAACACGATGCCCAACTGTAAACGTTACATTTTTGTCCTGTGGGGCCACAACTTCGACGAACAGGCAGCCACGATTTTTGTAACCGGCTTGCGGGAGGCCGGGCTGTTGGTCAAAGTGGTGGGCTTGACGCCGGGCACGTTGAGCGGTCTCCACGGCCTGGCCCTGCTGCCTGATTTGACGCTGGGCCAGGCTGTGCCCCTGGCCGGTCGGGCAGTGTGCATCATCATTCCCACCATTTCTCTCGATTTCGACTACCTCCACAACGACCCCCGCTTCCACGACTTCATCCGACAGGCCACGGCGCAGGGAGCAAAGTTCGTCTGCGGCCCCCTGCAAAACGGCACAACCGAAAGTCTGACCCGCTCCCTGGTAACAATTCCTGACGACGACCTCATCATCTACGCGGCAGAGGAGGATCAGCAAACGCTCATCGAGGAACTAATCATTTTGCTCAGTAAAAAATAACTAAAGGCGAACGTCAGTCAGCCCCCCCCTTTTTCATAGAAACCTATGAGGCCAATCATAGGCTTTGCGGATGTGAGGTGGCCCATTTTGTATTAACGTAGGGGCAGATCGATTTTGGATCAACCGGTTTCAGAAAACAGGAGATACGCGACCTGCCTGAGCTTCATCGTCATCGAATACTCAACAAAACTTCAGATATGCCTCAAGGTTACTCAGAAATGTCGTGATAGATTAAGAGGTAGAACAGTAAATCATTCAACCGAAGAGGAGAACAGAGCAATGTGCCACACCATTCGCCATATTCGTTCCTGGGCCGACCGTCGAGCCGTGACCGAAGCGGCCATCCGGCGTGTTTTGGAAACGGAAGGCTTCTGTTTTTACCGCTGGGCCAGCCAGCCGGGCCGAGTGTACCAGATTAGCGGCTTGACCTGTTGCAAGATGGTCTACATCCTCGACGGTTCGCTGACGCTTGACCTGCCGGGCGGACAGATTACCCTCAAGCCGGGCGACCGTTTCGATCTGCCGGCCGGGATTACCGGGCAGGTCATCAGCGGGCCGGAGGGGTTGGT
>CAZWZZ010000999.1:0-2696 GCA_964638395.1 uncultured Caldilineaceae bacterium | reverse complement strand
CAGGAGAATGATAGCTGCATCTTGACCGCCTCCTGCATCCTCAGCCAGATCAGCTTTCCGGCCATCGCCGTTGTTGAGGAGCCGGTCCGGGCGGTTTTGATCCCGGCCCCCACCGTCCGGGAGTGGGCCGAGCGGTATGTGGTCTGGCGGGATTACATCTTCGGCCTGATGTCGCGGCGGCTGGCGAACGTCATCGCCACCGTCGAGGAGGTGGCCTTCCGCCGGGTCGATGTCCGCCTGGCCGAGTTTCTGCTCAAAATGACCGGAACCGAATCCACGATCCGCGTCACCCACCAGGAGCTTGCCTTCGAGCTGGGCACGGCCAGGGAAGTGGTCAGCCGCATCCTCAAGGATTTTGAGCGGGAGGGGATCATCTCCCTGTCGCGGGGGGCGGTCAGCCTCGATAATCGAGCCGCTCTTCAGCAAAAAGCCGAGTTGGGGTAATTAGTAGACCGCAGCGGAAAAAGCTCGCAGTGGGTTTGTCCCACATGGAGGCTTCGCACTAACCCACGTCGCCGGTTACAAACCGGCTCGGAGCATTTGATTGCGGTCTACTGGTAATTAGTTACAAGCCACCCTTCCAATCTTCCACCCCTCCAATCTTCCATCCTTCCGTTGGGCTATAATTCATCCCAACCTAAAATTCGCTTATGTGACATTGTCACATACATTTGCCCCATAGTCTGGTAACATACTCTCAACAATAAGTAATCAATTAACTCAAATCACTCAAGGAGATGAGATCATGACGTGCAACGTTGGTAAAGTAGACAAAGTTTTGCGAATTGTATTGGGCCTGGTATTGATCGCGCTGGGATTTGTTTTCAACAGTTGGTGGGGCGCGATTGGGATTATTCCGCTGGCTACGGCCGGCCTCGGCTGGTGTCCCCTCTATTTGCCTCTGGGGGTGTCCACCTGCGCTCGTGAGAAGTAACAGTTGGATCGGATTATTCAAAGAGCCTTCAAAGATAAGCTCCAATCTCTCGATGAGAGGTTGGAGCTTTTTTGTATGTCGATCCCTGCGCCCGACTCGCCGTCACGGATGGCACAAACCAGGTCTGGCCATCTAATTTCGCTCGACCGTGACATCGTGCTGGCTGTAATAATCTCTCTCAATCAGTTGCCCACCCCCGGCCACCTCAAAAGAGCCAACTTTGGTCGGTAGCTCATTACCGGCGGGGGTGTGAATGATGTATTGGTACGGCCCGGTAGGCAGGGAAAACTCCTGCCGTTGGTCGGGCGGCACCAGCGTCGAGGCGGTGGTCGGGCCATTAATGTCGATAATCAAATCGAAGCCGGTCGGGTTGTAGAAAACGAAGAGGCTCTGTCCCGCCGGAACCGCCGGGACGGGGGTGGCGGTGGGGGCGGTGGCCAGACGCACCGCGCCACCGCTGCTGGCCGGGGTGGGGCTGACCGTCGGCGTCAGGGTCAGCGTCGGGGTCACGGTGAGGCGCTGTCTGACGGCCACCGTGGGGCGACGGGTTGGCAGCAGGCTGTCGGATAGCACCACCACCGAGCGGGCTTCGGTGGCGGTTGGCACCGTCGAGGCTGTCGGATCGGGCGCAACCGGGGAGGGCGGCGGCAGCAGCGTCTCATCCGTTTCAACGACCAACGTCGGTGTTCGGGTCGGCGGCGGCGTCGAGATGATCGAACTCAGGATGGTTCCGGGAAAGGCGGTTCCGTCGAGAGAATGTTTCAGCCCGATTTCGTAGCCTGTCCAGACCGACAGCAGGGCAATGGCCAGGATGGCCACCCCGCCGATAAAGGAATAGATGATCGTCCGGGGATTGCGGCGCGGTTTTTCCCGCTCGACCAAAGGAACCAGCCGGTCGTAGGAGCGGAAGGATTTTTTGCGTTGGTAGGCCATCAGCAGCGCCCGGGCGAACTCCGCACCGGTGTTGTAACGGACATCGACGCTCTTGGAGAGCATGCGCTCGATGGTTTCGCTGACGGCCAGGGGGATCGCCGGATTGGCCTGGTGCAACGGGCGAGGCTGTTTGTAAGCCTGGGCGTGCAGCACGGCGGAGGGCGGGCCGTTGAAAGGCAGGTTTTTGCTCAACATCTGGTAACAGAGAACGCCCAGCGAATAGAGATCGGATTGGCGGCTTGGCCCTTCGCCCCGCACCCGCTCCGGGGCCAGCGTTTCCGCCCCGTGGAGCGGCAGGCCATGTTTGGTGAAGTTGGTGCCGTACAACAGTTGGGACAGGCCAAAGTTGGCGATCCAAACCTGATCCTCCGGGCCGAGGTAGACCTGGTGGGTGGACAGGTCGCCGTGCATAATCGAGGTTTGGTGGGCATAATCGAGGGCCGAGGCAAGCTGGGCGGCGATGCGTTGCGTGCGGGGAATGGAGAGCGGCCCCTCCGCTTCGATGATCTCGGTCAGAGGGCGAGCCTCGATCCAATCCTGCACCAGATAGAGATGCCCGTCCGCCTGCTCCGCTTCCTGCACAGGCCAGATGTTAGGATGTTCGAACTCGGCGCATTGTTGGGTAATGTTGATAAAGCGCCGGATAAAAAAATCATCCGTGGCGAACAGCGGAACCACGACTCTGACCGCCACAGGCGCATCGTCGGCCTTGCGGCGAGCGCGGTACAGGGTTGACCATTCATTACGGCTGATTTCAGTGTCCAGGGTATACTTTGTCAGGGTGATTTCAATTGTCATCGCCGGGAGGCTCCTTTGTTTGGTGGTTTCA